>VFLF01000254.1 GCA_009885185.1 Nitrosomonadales bacterium
CTGATATTCGCGCTTTCGTACTCTCGCCGAGCAGGATATCAGCCCCATACTGCTTGGTAATGCCTTCGAGCCGCGATCCCAGATTCACCGCATCTCCCATCACCGTATAGGCGCGCCGGATCTGCGATCCCATGTCGCCCACACGCATCACACCGGAATTGACGCCTACGCCGATCTTGAAGGGCGGCCAGCCCTTTTGCACGAATTTCTCATTGAGCACCTTAGACTGTTTTTGCATGTTAAGGGCCGCCAGAACCGCATTCTGCGCATGATTCGCGTCGGCGACGGGCGCGCCCCAGAACGCCATGATCGCGTCGCCGATGTACTTGTCGAGCGTGCCGCGGTGCCCTTCACGTATCACCCGGCTCATGGAGGTCAGATACTCGTTAATGTAGGCCGACAAATCTTCGGGCGACAGCGCCTCGGAAATCGTGGTGAATCCACGCACATCGGAAAACAACACCGAAAGCGATTCGGCGCGAGGCGCCATGTTGTAGCTTCCCGGACTTTCGGCCATTTCATCCACCAGTTCCGGCGGCACGTATTGCCCGAACAGCCCTTCGATCAGCTTTTTCGAGCGCGCCTCAATGAAGTAGCCCCAGATCGTGTTGAAGCCGTACACCACCAGAATCATGATGACATTGATCGCGATGGGCAGCACAAAATTCTGATATTGATATAGCCATAAATTCGTGCCGATGGCGATTGCCAGCAGCAGAAAAGTGACCGTGGTCGCCTTGCCGACACTCAGAAACGGCAACCAGATCGCCAACATCGCACCGATGAGGACAACGACTATCAACTGTGCGCCTTCGGCGTAGGCCGGTCGACGCTTGATAGTGCCGTCCAGCATGCCGGCGATGAGATTCGCATGCGCTTCCACGCCCGGATAAACCGAATCGATCGGCGCCACGCGAATATCCTGCAATCCCGGCGCCGAGGTTCCCACCAGCGCGATCTTGCCGCGCAACTCCGCGACATCCACCCGGTCGTTTATCACGTCAACCAGTGAAATGTACTTAAAGCTGCCGCGCGGCCCGCGGTAGGGAATCAACGCGCGTGATCCCTCGTCCACAGGGATTTTCAGGCCACCAACGGATATCTCCTCAAGCACCCCGTCGCCAGAGGCATAATCCGCAAACTCCAGCTTGACCGGCGGCATGCCGAGAAAGCTGCGTACCACGGCCAAAGACAACGATTCATAATATTTGCCGTCGTGCTTGGCAAACATGGCGACCCGGCGCACCACGCCGTCCAACTCCTGATCGGGATTGAAATGCCCCGCGCTGAGCGTATTTTTTTGCAGCACGTCCAGATTGGCGGTATATCCCGGCCGTGAAGGTATAGGGAGGCTATGTCCGCTTAGCGCGTCGGCACCAAACGCTGGCGCAGGCAGCATCCCCTTCGTGGCCGAGTCATCCTCCAGAAAGGTATAGCCAAGCACCACTTTGCGATCGCGCATGGCGCGCGCGTAAATCTCGTCGTATTCCAGAAGCGGCTTGATATTGCGGAACACCGCCTGAAATTGCGGCACGTCACGCAACGCCTCCTTCGCCAAACCATCGAGCACGCGCACACCCGACGTTTCGTCGCGTTCGGCGAATACCACGTCAAACCCCAGCACTTCGATCTGGTATTTGTCAAACAGCTTGTCCAGCATCGATGCCAGCCGGTCACGCGGCCACGGCCAGCGCCCCTCGCCGCCATGCTCGCGTTCCTTCAGGCTTTTTTCGTCAATATCGAGAATGACGATTTTGGTATCGACGCCGCCAGGCATGGTCAATCGAAGCCGGGCATCGTAAACAATGTTCTCGAACTTGCGAAGCAGGGTAAATTCGTGGTGAGTACTCTCATGGACAAAAAAAGCCATGACGATCAGGAGCCCCACCGTGATGCGCACGAAATTTTTCTTCACGCCCGGTTCCCGTATCGACTACGCAAAAGTCACAGCGAACGGCGCTTGACTACCCAGCGCCGCACCGATAACACGATAGCGCGACAGAATGCCCACGGTAATCCTCACCGGCCCCAGGGCTGCGCGACGTCGAGAGGCGCTACTTCTTGAAGTAAAATTCCATCTTGACACCGGCAATCTCGAGCAGATCATGATCGCCGAGTGCATGCGCTTGATTGTTCAGCGTGCGCCCGTTCAATATGGGAAAGTTAGCGCCTTCCACGTGCGTGATGAAGTAACCCTGCGGGCGCTTGGTAATGACTGCCACTTGCACACCGGGCTTGCCAAGCGTGGTGAGACTCTTGGTCAGCAGCAATTCCCTACCGACGCCGGGGCCGCTCATGATTTGTATGCACGCCTGTTGCGCGGGGGGCGCCGGCGTTGCCGCGTGGGGCGGTGACGGAGGTGGTGAAGCGGGCTTGGGGAAAGGTGCCGCAGCGGGCATGGCGGGCGCGGGCCTCACTTCGGGCGGCGGTGGTGGCGGGGGCGGCGACGCAGGACGCGGCGCGGCCGCCGACGGTGCTCTCAACACCATGGTACGCTCGAAATCCTCGACCGTCGCTTGCGCGGCAACCGGACCGTCGTTGACAAACTTCAGCTTGTACTTGCCGATTTCGATCAGGTCGTTGTTCTGCAATATATGTTTTTTGACCGGATTGCCATTGACCAACGTTCCATTGGTCGAACCCATATCTTCCAGGAACGAATCATTGAGTATGGTCACGATGCAGGCGTGCTCGCTGCTGACGGCCAGATTTTCTATCTGGATGTCGTTTTGCGCCTTGCGTCCAATGGTGACTCGCTCCTTTTCGAGCGGTACTTCCCGGATCACCGAACCCTCTAGACTCAGTATTAACTTCGCCATGACAGTATCCCCAAACTTTATTTAAACCAGGATTTGAGCTTTGCAAAAAATCCGGACTGCGTCCTGAACTCGCGCAGCACATGTACCAGTATCACCGAAATGTTATCGCGGCCCCCATTGTCGTTGGCCTGCTGCACCAACTGCTCAGCCGCCAACTTCAGATTGGTTCTGAGCGATGCCACGGTGAGTTGAATCTCATCATCCGGCACCATGTCGTAGAGTCCGTCCGAGCACAACACGTAAATGTCGC
>VFLF01000171.1 GCA_009885185.1 Nitrosomonadales bacterium
ACCTCATCAAGGTGCTCGCAACGAACACGCTGAAGCAGCGTCTCGACGACCAGGGCATCGACGTGCAGTCGTCAACGCCGCAGGAACTCGAAGCGCACGCGCGCGCAGAGATCGAGAAATGGCGCAAGGTGGTGAAAGAGGCAAAGCTCGAAGGCGGAGAATAAAAATAACAATAAAAACAAATAGTTACGTAATGTTCCGATTGACGGTCCTTGGAGGAGTGTTACTCGCTGGTTTGTGCCCCGGGTTGGGTGCCGTGAGCGCGCAGGCACAGGCCAATTACCCCGCCAAACCGATACGCATCATCGTGCCCTCATCGCCCGGTGGCGGACTGGATTTTGTCTCGCGCGCGGTGGGGCAGCAGCTCACGGCGGCATGGGGCCAAAGCGTGGTGATCGACAACCGCGCGGGCGCGGGCGGCACGCTGGGCCCCGAGCTGGTGGCGCGCGCGGCGCCCGATGGTTATACGCTGCTGATCGTCAGTGCGAGCTTTGCGGTGAACCCCAGCGTGTATCCCAAGCTGCCGTACGACACGCTGAAAGATTTAGCCCCGATCACGCAGGCCACCACGCAGTCGCAGGTGATGGTGGTGCATCCGTCGGTGGCGGCGCGCTCGGTGAAAGAGTTCATCGCGCTGGCGAAAGCAAAGCCGGGCGCGCTTAATTATTCGTCGCCGGGTGAAGGCACGCTGTCGCAACTGGCGTTCGAGGTGTTCAAGATGTCGGCGGGGGTGAACATCGCGCATATTCCCTACAAAGGCGCGGGCCTGTCGGTGACCGCCGCGCTGGCGGGCGAAGTGCAGGCCTCCACCGGCAGCGCGATCAGCATGATGCCGCACATCGGATCGGGACGGTTGCGCGCCATCGCCAGCAGCGGCCAGCGCCGCGCGCCGGGCCTACCCGATGTGCCCACCATGATCGAGCAGGGTTTGGCCGAAGCAACGATCATGGGCTGGTACGCGTTTTTCGCGCCGGCGCGCACGCCGCGCCCCCTGATCGATAAACTGAATGCGGAAATGATTCGCATCCTGCAATCACCATCGTTGCGCGACATCCTCGCGCGCGAAGGCTCCGAGCCGGCGGTGAGCACGCCGGAGCAACTCGGCGCGTTTCTCGCCAACGAAGTGGCGCGGCTCGAGCGGATTGTAAAAGCCTCGCGCGCGGGGAAGGGGTTGTAACGAAATCACTGCCCGCGTAGTACGTGTGGCACGCGTAGCGCTAACCTGGCGGCGGCGCCAACCGCATTCGGCGCATTAAGCGCCTCGCGTCAGCACCCACCACAAGATGAAGCCGACAGCAGCGATGCCGCCATACAGGTACTTCGCGTTGAAGCCCATCGGATGAATGAAAGACATCCTGCGGTAATGTGCGTCGCACCAGCAGCCGGTGGTGGGGGATGCGCCGGGAAAATGCCGGGTGTGTCCCGGCTGGCCGCAGGTCTGGCAGAAGCCGCAATAGCCGCGAGGCACGCCTTCGACCTCAAGGTGCGCGGGATCTTTTTCCCATAGCCCGCAATAACATCCCCGTGCGTTTTCAATGCTCACGGTGGTCTCGTCTCGAAAGCGGGTTCCGGCAAAGGTAATGGCGTATTCGGCGCAGAGCAAGCGGACGATGATCGGCATGGATGTCGGGGCGTCATCGGTGTTCATCTGCTTTTTTTCGCCACTGAACGAATTTGCCGCGGATTCGCCTGGCTGCTGATATGTGGAATCCTGTTATTGCGGCGTTCAGGCGTGGCGTTACAATGTCAGGCACGCTGTGGATGAAGAAACAATACGTCGTGTTGCCGATGGCAGCACGTTGAACATGACGGATGGGGTTGCCGGGAAGCTGGGTGGCAATGTCGACGGTTTTTAGGTATCAGTAGCGGAGGCTTACTCATGAATCATCCTCAAACCGCGTCAGTGCGCGAACGCGTCAGCGCCGAAGAATGGGAAGCGCGCGTCAATCTCGCGGCGTGTTACCGCTTTGCCGCGTATTTTCGTATGACCGATCTGATTTACACCCACATCTCGGCGCGCGTGCCGGGGCCGGAGTATCATTTTCTGCTTAACGCGTTCGGCCTGATGTGGGACGAAGTGACGGCATCGAATCTGGTGAAAATCACGCTTGATGGCGAGATTGTCGATGACCCCACCGGGCTGGGTTTTAATCAGGCGGGGTTCGTGATCCACAGCGCGATCCACGCCGCGCGGCACGAGGTGATGTGCGTGATGCATACGCATACCGCGGCGGGCATTGCGGTGTCGGCGCAGGAACAGGGCCTGCTGCCGATCTCGCAGCACGCAATGCGCTTGACCGGCAACGTGGGCTATCACCACTACGAAGGTGTCGCGCTCA
>VFLF01000633.1 GCA_009885185.1 Nitrosomonadales bacterium
CAACTCGCCCTCGCACACAACGCGAGGACTCAGACAGTCCTCGCCGACTTCCCCCGGCGCGGCTGCGCTGCTCGGCGGCTCTCAGGGGGACTCAGTGGATACACCTGCTCGCGTGCGAGCACGTCTTTCTTCCTTGCAGCACCCCGAAACGCAATCGCTTCCATCTGACTACGCCAGCACCCCCAACCGCCACAACGAAGTAACCTCCGCCGCCCGCGCCTTATGCAGCGCATCGCTCGCATCCGACACGCGCGGATGCTTCGGTTTGATATCGGTTTTGCCCAGCACTTTTAATCCGGCCTTGTCGATCCAAGCTTGCAGTTCGTCGCGCGTGCGCAGTCCCAGGTGCTCGGCGATGTCCGACAATATCAGCCAGCCTTCGCCGCCGGGCGCGAGATGCGCCGCGAGGCCGTCGATAAAGCCGCGCAGCATGCGGCTTTCGAAATCATAGACCGCGTGTTCCAGCGGCGTGGCGGGCCGCGCGGGGATCCACGGCGGGTTGCAGACGATCAGCGGGGCTTTGCCCTCTTGGTACAAGTCCGCTTCCACCACTTCGATACGATCCGCGAGTGCGAGGCGTTGCACGTTATCGCGCGCGCAGGTCAGTGCGCGCGGATCATTCTCGGTAGCGATCACGCGCGCCACGCCGCGCTTTGCGAGCATGGCGGCCAGCACGCCCGTGCCCGTGCCGATGTCAAAGGCCAGCGGCGGCAGTTCTCGCGTGGCGAACAGCGCTCCGGCCACCAGTTGCACGTATTCGCTGCGCACTGGCGCGAACACGCCGTAGTGCGGATACACGCGCGCGCCGAGCGCGGGCACCTCAACCCCTTTTTTGCGCATCTCGTACGCGCCGATGATGCCGAGCAGTTCGCGCAGCGAAGCGACGTACGGCTCAATCGCCGCGCCGTACGCAGCCGTGCAGGCCTCGCTTACATCCGGCGCGCGGCGCAACGGGACGCCGTGACCGGCATCGAAGGGAATCAGCAGCATGCCGAGCGTACGCGCCCGCTGCGACCGCGCCAGCCGATAGCGGTTAAAGAGATCGGTTTTGGACGGCTCGACCGCTACTTTCGGCTTGCGTGGCCGGCGCTTCTCGTGATCCACGCGCCGCGCCAGTGCCTGCAAAAAGAGCTTCGCGTTCTGAAAGTCGCCGCGCCACAGCATGGCCGTGCCTTCGCAGGCCAGCCGGTAGGCTGTATCGGCCGTCATGGTGTCGTCTACCAGCACCACGCGTTTGGGCGGCGGCAGGCCGGCTTCGGAGCGCCAGCCTACGGCGGCGAGGCCGTCGATCGTGCGCAATGCCTCGAAAGGATGGACGATCAGCGCGCCGTTTTCGTCCTGCGCTTCGAGTGTGGTGGGAGGTGTGGACAAGGTCGTCCCCTGAATGATCGAGAGGGAAAGCTTATACGCGGTTCCATGGGCGCGGTCGAGGCTGGCGTGGAGCCACTAAAAACCACCCCCGTCATTCCCGCGAACGCGGGAATCCATAACACCGTACCACCGGAGACTACGTATGGATTCCCGCTTTCGCGGGAATGACGGGGAAAATGTTGCGCTTGATGGAGGAACAGAGGGTTGCTTCTGCAAAGAAAGAGGAGGCGCCTTTAGCCTTCCCAAAAACCGCCAATCGTCACGCCACCAGCAAAGGACGCAACTGCCGCACATCCTTGAGTTTCTCGATGGCCCATACCGCATCGCACAGCTTGCGCGCGCGCACTTTGCCCAGAATCGGCGCCATCAGGTGAAAGCATTTTTCATCGACCTGCGCGCGGGTCATCGGGTTTTGCGCGGTGCCGAGCACGGCCTTGACGTGGATGTTGAGTTCACGCCCATCCTTGAGTTTGAGCGACAGGCGGCACTGGCGCGCGGGCATGGCGGCGGCCATTTCGTCGTCGCCCAGGAGCGTGACTTTGCTGCGCACGGCCAGCACTTTCGGATTTTTCATGCGCTTTTCGTCGTGCGCGGATTCAAAGGTGACGATGCCGTCGAGCAGCATCACCGCGCACATGTGCTGCATGCAGATGTCGGGCATGTGGCGGTTGTCGGTGGTGTTTGCACCCTGATGCGCGACTTTCACGATGAGGCTTTCCACCTGATCGGCGGTGACGTTGTTGGCGCGGATCAATTCCAGCAGGCCGTCGAGCGGCGCTTGTATGGGTGAGCCCACCGACCAGCGCTTGATGTTGGTGCGCATCACTTCATAACGACTGCCGAGTTCTTCGATCAGGCGCTCCGGCATCGGCGGCTTGCCGATGCGGCGTTCTTCGTTGTAGGCGTGATAAAAATTGCGCTCGCCGGAGAGTGCGTCTTCCACGCCGGTGAAGCCGTGCGACACCATCGCCGCCGCCGCCGTGCCGTTGCGCGCGGGCATGCCGCCGAAGTCGAAGGCTTTTTCGATGTGCTCCTCGTCGCGCATCCAGCACGACACGCCGGAGGCCTGCTGCACGGTGTACGACAGCAACCAGCGGCACTGATCGTAATTGAGTTTGGCGAGCGACCCAGCCGCCGCCGCCGCGCCGAACATCGGGCCGAAGGTGTGGGTGGAGTGCCCCGCCTCGCGAAAATCATGCGCGTGCAGCGAGAGCGACAGCCGGCTGCCCACGTCGTAGCCCAGCGCCACCGCGCGCAGGAGTTGCGTGCCGTTCGCGCGCTCGCGTTCGCCCATGGCGAGTGCGGCGGGCACTACGCCGCAACCGGGATGCGTGAGCGACGGCGCGTGCGAGTCGTCGGTTTCATCGGCGTGCGCCAGCATGCCGTTGGCCAGCGCCGCGTGTTCCGCCGTGGTGACAAACTTGCTGCCGATCACCACCGATTGCTTGGTGCCGCCGAGGGTTTTGATATACGAAATCGCTGCGCGCCCCGGCGGCAGGCGCGAGCCGGATACCATGGCCGCGAGTGTGTCGAGCAAGTGATGCTTGGCGCGCTCGGCCACATTCGCCGGCAGCGGCTTTTTGGCGGCCTGTGCGATGTAGGTCGCCAGCGTTTTCATCACCGGGGAGATATCGGGCGGGGATTTTTTAGCCATGGCGTTCTCCAGACAGTTGTTTTAGGTGCGGCGCTTCGCGACGTCGCGTCGATTATGACTCTCCGCTGTCGTTCCCGCGCAGGCGGGAACCCATAACATAGTGCCACTTGCGACGGGCTTATGGGTTCCCGCCTGCGCGGGAACGACGGGGTTACTTTTGTAGGCTTCTCTGCACCGCAGGGTAACCTATAAAATACTTTAAAAACAAATACTTACGATAATGCCGCCGCCGCAGGCAATGGCGCCGCATCGGCCAGCGTCGAAAACTTCCAGCACAACACCATCAACTGTGCAGCCTGCGCCGCCGGAATCACGCCCTCCACCAGCCCGCGAAATTTCTCTTCGAGATCGGCATCCGACATCGGGCGTTCAGTGCTGCCGAGTGCGTGAACCACGTGTTTGTCCACCACGCGCCCGTCGTTTAATGTCAGGCGCACGCGCGCTTCGAGTTTGCGGATGTTGGCATCGGCGGTGGCATCAATTTTGTCGCGCACCGCAATCACGGCGGGGTCATTCACCACGGCGTCGGCGAACTGCGCCTCCAGCGCCGCGCCATGCACGATGGCTGCCGCGCAGGCGTGATACACGCTGAACTTGCCCTGCAAGCCGTCAATGGGCTTTTTATTGTTAGTCAGTTCCAGCACGATCGGATTGACGGAGAGCGCGATGTGTTTGATTTCGTCGCCGCGCAAGCCGAGTTCGCGTTTCAGTTGCACGCAGCCGTCGATGGCGGCATGCACCACCAGCCCGCAGGCGAACGGTTTATACATATTGCGCGACAACTCGTAGCTTTTGCCCAGGCCGTCGGTAATCACCGCCGGATCAAACTTGCTCGACATCACGCGCGCGAAACCGGTTTTGCCCTCTATGCCGGCCGGTGAGCTGGTGAAGTTCTGTTGCGCCATCAGCGCCGCCGCAAAACCATTGTGCGCCGCGCTGCCCGGATGAAAACTTTTGCACATGGAGCCGAACATCTCGCGCAGGCCCGCCGATTGCGTGGCCGCGATGCCCAGCGCCCAGGTCATTTGCTGCTCATTGAGTTTCAGCAGCTTGCCGACCGCCGCCGCCGCGCCGAACACGCCGGCGGTGCCTGTAATGTGATAACCCTGCGTGTAATGCTCGGGGAACACCGACAGGCCGACGCGCACTTCGGTCTCCACGCCCAGCACGAAGGCGTGTATCAACTTCGCGCCGGATACGTGCTGATCGCCGCGCCACTGCGCAAACGCCAGCAGCGCGGGCCACACCGGCGCGCTCACATGCACCGCGCGCGCGTGGGTGTCGTCAAAATCCAGCACATGCGAGCTGATGCCGTTAATCAGCGCGGCAC
>VFLF01000131.1 GCA_009885185.1 Nitrosomonadales bacterium
TCACTAAATCCGCCGACGTAAAGCGCGCCGTCGATGAAGTACTGGCCAAATTCGGCCGCATCGACGTGCTGGTCAATGCGCTGGGCGACGCTCTGCGCAATCCACTGGTGGCGCTGCCGGGCAAGGAAGGCAGCGTGGGCGCCTCCGATGAAGATTTGCGCAACGTGATGGATATCAACCTCACCGAAGCGCTGCTGTGCACACGCGCCGTCGGCCCACACATGCTCGCGCGCAAATCCGGCAAGGTCATCAACATCGCCGCCTGGACCGCGCATCAGGGCGGCCGCGACATGGTGCTCTACACGACAGCCAAGACCGCGCTCGCCGGCTTCACCCGCGCTCAGGCGCTCGAATGGGCGCCTTACAACGTCCACATCAACGCCATCGGACCCGGCCAGTTCCCCGATATCATCACTGCCGGACCGGAGCGATTCAAACAGATCACCGAACGCGCGCAGAAAAACGTGCCGCTGGGCAGGCATGGCATGCTGCGTGAGGTCGGGCTACTTGCGTTGTATCTGGCTTCGAGTGCGTCGGACTATATGACCGGGCAGACGATATTGCTGGATGGGGGGTTAGGGCTGTAGTAGCCGGAAGTTGGACTACGAAGCCCGACATGACCCTTCTTGCACCACTGCCGTTGGGCTTCTCGGCGCTCAGCGCCAACCGGCGCGTTACTTGCGCGCCTTGCGATCCAGCGAGCGCAAATACTCCAGCTTCTCGCGTATCTTCGCCTCCAGCCCAAACTCGGTAGGCTCGTATAGCTTCGGCGGCGTCATGCCGTCGGGGAAATAACTCTCGCCCGCTGCGTACGCTTCGGCTTCGTCGTGCGCGTAGCGGTAATTCGCGCCGTAGCCTAAATCCTTCATCAGCTTGGTCGGTGCGTTGCGTAGATGTTCGGGCACGGGGCGGGATTTGTCTTCGCGGATCAGTGCGCGGGCGGCGTTGTAGGCGGTGTAGGCGGCGTTGCTTTTCGGCGCTACCGCGAGATACAACACCACTTCGGCGAGCGCCAGTTCGCCTTCGGGCGAACCCAGGCGCTCGTAGGTTTCGCAGGCATCGAGCGCCATGCGCAGCGCGCGCGGGTCGGCGAGGCCAATGTCTTCACTGGCCATGCGTACGATGCGCCGTCCGAGATACAGCGGATCAGCGCCACCGTCTAACATGCGCACCATCCAGTACAACGCGGCATCGGGCGAGGAGCCGCGCACGGATTTATGTAACGCAGAAATCTGATCGTAGAACTGATCGCCGCCTTTATCGAAACGGCGCAGGCTTTGGGTCAATGTGGCTTTGACGAACGCCTCATCGATATTAATGCGACCGGTTTCTTCGGCGGCGTCGGCCAGTTGTTCAATCAGGTTAAGCAGGCGGCGTGCGTCGCCATCGGCGTAGCCCACGATGCTGCTTCGCGCCTCATCAGAAATTTCCTTTAAAAACAGATACTTACTGAATGACCGTTGCAGCAGATGGGTTAACTCGTCATCGCTCAACGGTTGCAGCACATACACCGCCGCACGCGACAGCAACGCGTTGTTCAATTCAAATGAGGGGTTCTCGGTGGTGGCGCCGATGAAGGTGACGAGGCCGCGTTCGACGTACGGTAGAAACGCATCCTGCTGAGCCTTGTTGAATCGGTGCACTTCATCGACAAAGAGCAAGGTGTGCCGCCCGTTTTGTTGCAACGTGAGTTCGGCGCGCGTCACCGCTTCACGGATTTCTTTCACGCCGGAAAACACCGCGCTGATGGCGATGAACTCGGCATCGAAGGCATCGGCCATCAGGCGCGCGAGCGTGGTTTTGCCCACACCCGGCGGCCCCCACAAAATCATCGAGTGCGGTTTTTTGGATTCAAACGCGAGCCGCAGCGGCTTGCCCGCGCCCAACAGATGTGTTTGCCCTACAACGTCGTTAAGCGTGCGCGGGCGCAGTTGCTCGGCCAGCGGCGCGCGCGGTTCGCGCTTGCCGAAAAGATCGTTCACCGCTTGCTTATCCGTTATTCACGACTCATTCGCGAATCACATCCGCACCCTTGGGAATGGCGAACGTAAACGCGTCCGCCGCGAGCTTGGGGTTGCGTTCGATATCGGCGAATTTAATCACCGTGACCTGGCCAAACTGGTCGCGCAGTTCCATCGCTTCCAGCCCCGTTTTGCTGAATCCCATGCGCACGCGCTCGAACGCGGTGTCCTTCGACTTGGGAATCGCTTCCAGCCAATCGAGGCCTTCCTGATTGCCAATGTTGTTCAACGTGTAGCTTTTTTCGATTTCATTGCTGCCCGCCAGTAGTGCCGCCGGACTGGCGCCCAAGGCCTTATCGAGTTTGCGCTCGGTGACTTGATTCAAATCCTTGTCGTAAATCCACAGCCTTGTACCGTCGCCGACGATAACTTGCTCGAACGGCTTGTTGTATTCCCAGCGAAATTTGCCGGGGCGAGAAAATTGCATGGTGCCGGTGGATTCCTGCAATTTTTTCAGATTTTTGTCGAGCACCATTTGTGCGAAGCGGCCCTTCGCCGTGGTGGTCTGGCTGAGCAGCGCCTTTAACCCTTCGGTGGTTGCGCCGAACGCGGGCGTGGAAACCATGGGGCCTAAAAGTGCCAGCAACAATAAATATTTTTGCATTGGGGATTCGCAGTTTGAAATAAAATTAGAATGTCTTGCGGGTGCGGTCGATGTCGGCGACACGTCCGCCACGCACAGTGATGGTGGTAATAAATGGATTGGCGATGGTCGGATAGTAATACAGCGACTTCACCACGTAGTTGCGGAAATTTTCCACGCTTTCATGATCCGGCCTACCCGCGCGCAGCAGCACCTCGCCTTCGGACATGCCGCGTTGCAGGTAAATGAAGGTGGCGAAATCCATGCCGCGCACCGGCTTGTCGGGAGCGGATATCGCGCCCGGCGGCGGTGGGGCGAGGGCGACTTGTGGCGCGGGAGGCGTCGCTGGCACAGGCGTGGGCTTGGGCGCTTCCACCAGCCTGCCCTCGGCATCCACCGATGCCGCCGCCGGACGTCCATCCACCCGCTTCGCCGGTCGATTGGCGGGCGGCATTTCGCCGTACTGCGTGACGCCGCGCTCATCCACCCAGCGATAGATTTCCGCCGCGGACGCCGCCGCCATGGCAGAAAATATCGCCGCTAATCCAAGTAATTGAGTCTTTATCATGATGACGCCTCGCCGATGCCGTGTGCGATGCCCGGTTGGACAGCGCAGACGCTCTGACGTTTAACGCTCGTCCGTGCCGGCGGTTGATGCCGGAACCAGCACTTCCCGGTTGCCGTTCGATCCCATCGGCGACACCAGCCCGGATCGCTCCATTTGCTCGATCAGCCGCGCGGCGCGGTTGTAGCCTATGCGCAAATGCCGCTGCACCAGCGAGATCGAAGGCCGCCGCGTCTTGAGCACCATGGCCACAGCCTGATCGTAGAGTTCGTCCGATTCGCCGCCTTGACCGTCGCCATTGCCGCCGCCGTCGAGCGCGTCGCCGGATTCACCCTCGCCCGCCGCGCCGTTCAGCACCTCGTCGATGTATTGCGGCTGTGCCAAGCTCTTCAGGTAATCCACCACCTTATGCACTTCGTGATCGGACACGAACGCGCCATGCACGCGCTGGGTCAGGCCGCTGCCGGGCGGCAGATACAGCATATCGCCCTGCCCCAGCAGCGCCTCGGCGCCCATCTGGTCAAGAATGGTACGCGAATCCACCTTGGCGGCGACCTGAAACGCCACGCGCGTGGGAATGTTGGCTTTAATCAAGCCGGTGATCACATCCACCGACGGACGCTGCGTCGCCAGCACCAGATGGATGCCCGCCGCGCGCGCCTTTTGCGCAATGCGCGCGATCAGTTCCTCGACTTTCTTGCCGACCACCATCATCAGGTCGGCCAGTTCGTCGATCACCACCACGATCAGCGGCATCTCGTGCAGCGGCTCGGGATCCACCTCACTCAACTGCAACGGATTGAGGATCGGCTTTTTGGCTTTTTCGGCGTCGCGTATCTTCTGATTGAAGCCCGCGAGATTACGCACGCCCAGCGCCGACATCAGCTTGTAGCGCCGCTCCA
>VFLF01000597.1 GCA_009885185.1 Nitrosomonadales bacterium
CCGATCAGCAAAAAACGCAGTACGGCGCACGCAAAACTCGCCAGCAAAATCTGCCGCAGCGTAAACGCGCGATACAAATGCGGCATCCACACAAAAATGCCAATCTCGCAAATCACCCCCAGCGCCCACAGCCAGCCCGCCATCGACTTGCTGTAGCCGTGATCCACCAGATAAATCGTATAAAACGTGTAATACGGCCCATGCGCCACCGCCATCAGCGCCGCCGCCAGAATCAGCGCGATCACTTCCGGGCGCTTCATGATGTCCCAGATCGGCTGCGTGTCGGACGCATGCGGCGGCGTTTTCGCGTCCGGCACCGCCCAGCACATAGCCAGCATGCACAACATCAGCGTCAGCACGATCGACAGCACCGCCTGCGGCGGCCAGTGATCGAGCAAGTAACCCACGCCGATCACCGCCACGATAAAACCAATCGACCCCCACACACGGATGCGCCCGTAGCGCGCGGTTTCGTCGCCCAGATGCGTGAGCGTCGTCGCCTCCACCAGCGGCAGCGCCGCGCTCCAGAAAAACATTACCGCCAGCAACACCACGAACAGCCACGCGAATTGCGTGCCCGCATAAAGACCGAGCCAGGACACCGTACCCGCCACGCCCGCCAGCCGCGCAATGTGCAATCCATTCGCGCCGCGGTCCGCCAGCCAGCCCCACAAATGCGGCGCAACGATGCGTGTGAGTTGCGGCATCGACATCAGCACGCCAATCTCCACCGCCGACATGCACACGCTGTTTAGGTACAACGTAAAGAACGGCGCGAAGGCGCCGAGGTAAGCGAAATAGAAAAAATAAAAACCGGCGAGACGCCGGTAGGGTAAAGCTGGCATTGGGGTGGCGCTTACTACTGCGCTGATTGCTGCATAATAAAATTATACTTTAAAAACAATAAGTTATAGTATCACGATCCAGCGCCACGCCGTCGGTTACTGTCGGATAAGGCCGCAACTTCTACACGTGGATAACAGTAACTACAACTTTCACTGCAACTGTCACCCCGGCGGCCACTTGAAGGCCCGCCCCGCCAATATATGCAGATGCAGATGAAACACGCTCTGCCCTGCATCCGCACCATTGTTCACCGCGAGGCGAAACGCATCACCCACGCCGAGTTGCCGAGCGATTTTGTTTGCGGTCAACATCAGGTGCCCTAATAGCGCGGCATCCTCGGGTGTGGCATCCACCAGGCGCGGAATTTCCTTTTTCGGGATCAGCAGTACATGTGTCGGAGCCTGTGGGTTGACGTCGTAAAATGCGAGGCACAAGTCGTCTTCGTAAACGATCTTCGCCGGGATTTCGCGGGCGATGATCTTGGTAAATATCGTGCTCATGTTCGCCTCCTATTTTTTCAAGCTCTGCGTAGCCCACGCCACCAGTTCTTCCACCACCGCGTCGCTGGCCACCGCAAGCGCCTGCGCGGCGCCGGGCGCGCTGGGTGCGGCGGGCTGCGTCACGCTGAAGGTGCGTTGCGCGTGCAACGCGCGGGTGTTCAGATCGATCAGCGAAGCACGCAAGCGAACAGTGACTTTGCTGCTGTCGGGCGCGTCGAATGACTGACTGAAATCGTCGAGTTCGATGCGCAAGGACACGTCCGCCTTGGCGCCGTCCTGCGTGGTCACCACGCCGCGCGTGGCGTCGGCGAAGCGGCTGCGGATGCGTTCGGTCAGCAACAACGCCGGCGACATGGCCCAGCGGTTTTGCGCATACGCTTCCGCGCGGCCGGTGTCACGGTAGTTCAGCCGGTACACGATGTGGTGGCTGTCGAGCCAGGGACTGGCGCTGACCGTGGGAATCAGCCACGTGGCGCCGCTGACGCGCGGCGCCGCCGGCGTTGTCGGTACATGTCGCGGCGGCCCCAGATCGAACACCGCCGGCGGGTCACGCTTTTCCGGGCCCAGCGAGCAACCATTCAGCATCCATAAAATTACCAATAAAAACAAATACTTATGATTTATCATTATTTGCTCCTTGCGGGTTCGCTGTAGCCCGGTTCGCCGGGACCGGGCCGCGCCGGGCTGCGCCCAAACACCAGGCCGGCGGGTTGTTCGTTCAGTTCCAACAGCAGCCGGTCGAGATTGCGCGAGTTGCGCGCGATTTCTTCGAGCAACTGGGTCGCGCGCGGCGTGATATCGCCTGCCGCGTTTTGCGTGGCATTGCCGATCTGCTCGGCGCTTTTGGCCACGCGATCCAGTGCGCCCGCGCGCTGCGCGTACTCGCGCGCGAGTTTGTCGACGCTGGCAAGCGCGCTCTTCGCTTCCTGCAATGCCGGCGTCAGATCGCGCAGGGCGGCATCGGCGCTGGCCATGGTCTTGCGCGCATCGCCCGTGAGCGCCGGCAACTCTTTGACACCGGGCTCAATCGCTTTTGCCAGGGCCTCAATGCGCTGCGACATGCTGCCGACCATGGCCAGCGCGCCAACGAACTTCTCCTGATTCGGATCGCTCAACAGCGATTCCAGTTGCTTGGCCACTTTACCGACGTGCGACAACAGCTCTTGCCCCGAATTGGCAAGTTCGTCGAACAGGGCGCGACGCACCATGATGCGGCTTGCCTTGTCGGTCGAGGGCGGCAGAAACTCCGGCTTTTTTCCGTCATCTTCCAGCATCACGTACGACGTGCCGGTAATGCCCTGCGCGCCAAGTTGGGCGTACGTGCCGCGGGTGATTCTCGATCCACCCTTGACCAGCAGCGTGATGAGAATCACATTGGGATCTTCATAGTCGAATTCGATGCTCTGCACCTTGCCGATCGGCACGCCGCGCAGCCGCACCGGCGCCTGCGGATTCAGACCGGACACCGAGTGTTTCGATTCGAGCACATAAGTGACACGATCGTAATTCTCGCGGCTGAACCACAACGCGGCAAGAATGACGCCGATGCCCAGCAACAGTGTAAACAATCCGGCGACGATAGCGTGCGCGCGACTTTCCATGACATCAATCTCCTCAGTCCACCTGCTGCGCCGCCGACCGCGATCCGGCTGCCGGCGATTTCAGTCCTTCCAGGGCGCGCTTGCCGCGCTCGCCCTGGAAAAAATTGATAATAAACGGATGCGGCACGGCGGCTACTTCGGCCACCGTGCCCAACGCCGCGATTTTTTGGTCCGCCAGCACCGCCACGCGGTCGGATATCGACACGATGGTATCCAGGTCGTGCGTCACCATCACCACGGTGAGTCCCAGTTCGCGCTTCAGTTCGGCGATCAGTGTACAAAAACTCTCGCTGCGATCCGGGTCCAGACCGGCGGTGGGCTCGTCGAGAAACAGCAGTTCCGGCTCCAGCGACAGGGCACGCGCTAGCGCGATGCGTTTGACCATGCCGCCGGACAGGGACGACGGCATCTTCGACGCATGGCTCCTTTCGATGCCGACCATATCCAGCTTCAACATCACCAGGTCGTATATCAGCCCCTCGTCCAGTGATTTCAGTTCGCGCAGCGGCAGCGCCACGTTTTCAAACACGGTCAACGCCGAGAACAGCGCCCCCTCCTGAAACAGCATACCCCAGCGGTCGCGCAACCGCCGCAACTCGCCGGGATCCCCATCGCGCAGTGAAACGCCGAACACCCGCACCTCGCCCCGCGCGGGGTGTTCCAGCCCCAGCATTTCGCGCAGCAGCGTGCTTTTGCCGCTACCCGATCCGCCGACCAGCGACAGCACCTCGCCGCGGTGCACGCACAGGTTCAGATCGCGATGCACCACCTGCTGGCCGAATTGCGTCCACAGATCGCGGATTTCAATGATGCAATCTTCCCCAGGGTTATGGGCGTGCGTCATGGCACGCCCACGCTGGAAAACAGAATCGCGAAAATCGCGTCGACGATAATCACCACGGTGATGGCTGCCACCACGGAATTGGTGGTACCGATACCCAGGCTTTCGGTATTGGGCTGTATGCGCAAACCAAAGTGGCAGGCCAGCAGCGCGATCAAGATGCCGAAGGCGACGCCTTTGCCCAGTCCCAGCCACAAATTCGCCACCGGCACCGCGTTGGGCAACTCCGACACGAAATACGTCAGACTGATATCGAGTTCATAACGTGCCGCTACCATGCCGCCGATCAGCGCAATCGCATTGGTCCACAGCACAATCAGCGGCAGTGAAATCGCCAGCGCGATCACGCGCGGCAGCACCAACCGCAAGGTGTAGGGTATGCCCATCACCGACATCGCATCTATTTCCTCGGTGACGCGCATCACGCCCAACTGCGCCGTCATCGCGGAGCCCGAACGCCCCGCCACGATAATGGCGGCCAGCACCGGCCCCAGCTCGCGTATCACCGCCATGCCGAGCAGATTGACAATGAAGATGCCCGCGCCGTAGGCCTTGAGTTGCTGCGCCGACAGATACGACAACACCACGCCGATCAAAAAGCCGACCAGCGCCGTGATGGCGAGCGCCTGCGCCCCGGTGCGATAAATGTTGGCGGAAATTTCTTTCCACGGCATGCGCGACGGATGCCGCACCGCATCCACAAACGCGAGACTCACCTGGCCCAGCAATAGCAGCACCTGAATAATGTGCTCACCCAGGGTCACAATCCCGCGGCCCGCCACCCACAGCGGCCGCCGCCGTTCTACGCGTTTGATGTAGCGGTCTGACACCACCGGCCCCGCCTGAAGATGCGCGAAAAAGACTTCGTGTTCCGTGCGCACCTGCACATGCTCGGCACGCCGTTTGCCCCATGCCTGCCACAGCATCATGGCGCCGGCATGGTCGAGCCGCGAAACGCCGCTCAAATCCCAGTGCGCACCTGCCGTGTAAGCCGCCAACTGCTGCCGCAGTAGGTTCGCTACCGGCTGGATAGAGCGCAGATTCCATGCGCCGCTCACCGTCATAACGGGCTGACCATTCGAGTTGCGCCTAAGGCTCACGGACGGCAAGTGCAGGTTCGGTGCTACAGAAGACGCCACGGGGCCTTAAGCAGGGTATTTAAGCCGGCAAAATCGCCTAGCCTTTTGATTGAAAAGGATTTTCAGGAATGCTAACGACAACCCCTCGGGAAGTCAAAAACGCCACCAGACATGGCGTTTTGCGGCAATGCACAAATATTTTGCTACAAACGCTTGACTTCCTGATTTTGACCCTTATAATTTGAATTGTGCATCGCAGCAATATTCAAGAGAAACCTGCGATGAAAATATCATAATTTAATTAACTAATTGTTTTTAAAGGAGATTTTTATGTATCAAGCCCCTGAACAGTTTGCCGCACTGAACAAAGCCAACCTCGAAGCGGCTGCTCGCTTCGCCAACGTCGCCTTCGGCGGCGCAGAGCGTCTGCTCGGTATCCAGTTGCAAGCCGCCAAAGCCGCTTTGGCCGATGGCGTGGACGGCGCGAAAACGCTGGCCACCGTTAAAGACCTGCAACAGTTCGCCGATGTGAAAGACACCGTCGCGCAACCGGCGTTTGAAAAAGCCGCCGACTACATGAAAAGCATGTATGACGTTGCCAGCGAAACGCAAGCCGAGTTCGGCAAGCTGATCGAACAGCAATTCGCCACGTTCAACAAGCAAGTCGTCGTTGCGCTCGACAAATTCTCGGAATCCGCCCCGGCTGGTTCGGAAGTCGGCATCTCCGCGCTGAAATCGGCGCTGGTGACCAGCAACGCAGCCTACGAAAATATTTCGAAAGCGGCCAAGCAGTTCAACGACACCGCCAAAACCAACCTCGAAGTCGCTGCCAAGCGCGCTGCGCCGGTGGCGAAAAAAACCAAGAAGTAATTTTTAATGCAGTAACGTAAAAAGCCCCGGGGCGTGAGCTTCGGGGCTTTTTTCATTTTTTGACCGCTTTATGGCGCCGCGAACACCGGCGCATCCGTCCACGGAAAATTCATCTCACTCACACCCTGCTTGAGGTCAACCATCGCCGCCGCCACTTGCGCGGGATCGCCTCTCGCACCGAGCTCAATAAAGCGTTCCGGCTGCACGCGCGGCAA
>VFLF01000620.1 GCA_009885185.1 Nitrosomonadales bacterium
CTGCTTTGTCGGCGAGCGCCCGTTCCGTGAATTCTTGAATCGTTATATCCCTGCGAACCCCGGTGATATCTGCACACCCGACGGCGTGCGCGTGGGCAAGCACAATGGACTGATGTTTTATACGCTGGGGCAGCGGCAAGGGCTGGGTATCGGCGGCACGCGCAACGGTGATGGCGATGCCTGGTACGTGGCTGAAAAAGACATGCTGAACAACCGGCTGATCGTGGTACAGGGACACGATCACGCGTCGCTTTTTTCCGACCGATTGACAGCGGTGAACCTCAACTGGATCAGCGGCGCCACGCCGCACACCGGCTGGGTGTACGGCGCGAAAACGCGCTATCGACAAAAAGACTCGCCGTGCGTTGTCGCCTCGGCCACACGGCAAAGCTGCGCCGTCGAGTTCGCCGAGCCGCAATGGGCGGTGACACCCGGCCAATCAGTGGTGGTGTACGAAAGCAATGTATGCCTCGGCGGCGGCATTATCGAATCCACCGCGCAATCGCCCGCCGGCGCGGAAGCCATCCGCATGCGGCAAGCGTCCTGCGCTTGACGGTTTTTCCGTCGCGGGAGTAATCTCAATCAGTTTTCCAACCGGAGTATTGCCATGAACGCAGTCGTAGACAAGTTCGTGCTCTTCACCCAACCGGGATGAAGTAGCTGCCTCAAAACGAAAGAGTTTCTTTCGAAAAAAAATATCGATTTCGATGTCATCGATGTACTGAACGACGCCGGCGGACGTGACAAATTATTGTCGTATGGCGTGCGTAACGTGCCGGTGGTGGCGCGCGGCAAAGATTATGTTTTCGGGCAAAACCTCGAAGACGTGGCCGAGTTTGTGGGTTTGCAGGGCACCGGCCACAAGCCGCTGCCGCCCGACGTGCTGATCCAGCGCTGGACCACCATCCTGCGCACGGCGCAACGCCTGATCCGTCAGATTCCCGATGACAAAATCATGGGCAATGTGATCAACAATCGCGAACGTTCAATCCGCTTTTTGAGCTTTCACATATTTCGCATCGGCGAAGCGTTTCTGGAGTGCGCGCGCGACGGCAAGGATTACGCCGTGCAACTGGCCAACGTTCCACCGGCGGACGGCACGCACATGACTGGCACCGAAATCGCGAAGTATGGAGACAGCGCCATCGAACATCTGCAACAGTGGTGGACGTCGCTCGCCGATAAATCCTGCACCGTGAAAGTCAACACGTACTACGGCGTGCAGCCGATGTCGCAACTGCTCGAACGCTCGACGTGGCACTCGACACAACACGTGCGGCAAATCACCGCCGTGTTGGAGCGCTTTGGCATCGCACCCAATGGGCCGCTCAAACCCGAAGATCTCGCCGGGTTGCCGCTGCCGGAACGGCTGTGGGAGTGACAATGTAAGTATTTGTTTTTATTAATTATTTTTCAAAAAAAGGCCGCTGAACAGCGGTCTTTTTATTGGCGGCAACGTCGGCTACTCGATCCTGATCCCCGCCTGCTGGATAATTTTTCCGTATTTAACGATCTCATCCTTAATCAACTGCGCGTATTCGCCGGGGGCGCTTCCTACCAGTTCGTTGCCGCCCTGCGTCGCCAGCCGCTCGATCACGTCCGGCATTTTCAGCGCCCTGACTGTCGCCTGATGCAGCCGATCAATCGCCGCCTTGGGCGAGCCGGCGGTGGTGATCACGCCTTGCCATGAACTCACCTCGAAGCCTTTGTAGCCGAGCTCCTCCATCGTTGCCACATCGGGACTCTGCACCATGCGCCGCTTGCCCGAAAACGCCAGCGCGCGCACCTTGCCCGCCCGCAACTGCGGCAATGTGGTGATCGGCGTATCAAACATCATCGGTATCTGCCCGCCCATCACATCGGCCAGCGCCAGCACGCTGCCTTTGTACGGAACCGGCGTGAGCTTGGTCGCCGTCATCGCCGCAAGAAATTCGCCGGCCAGATGGTTCGCGCTGCCTGCGCCCGCGGTGCCATAGCTCAGCGGCTTTGTTTTGGCCAACGCGACCAGCTCCTGCACGCTTTTCGCCGCCACTGACGGATGCACGATCAGCACGTAGCCGTAATACGTGCCCTGCGACACCGGCGCAAAATCCTTCACCGGATCGTACGGCAATTTTTTGTACAGGCCGGGGTTCACCACGAACGGCGCGCTATTGGCCATCACCAGTGTGTGGCCATCGGGCGGCGCTTTGGCCACGAGATCCGTGCCGATGATGGCGTTGGCGCCGGGGCGGTTGTCGATCACCACCTGCTGATTAAACGCCTCGCCCAGCTTCGCGCCGATCACGCGCGCAAAGATGTCGCCCGCGCCGCCTGCCGCGTACGGCACGACGAAGCGGATGGGGCGGGTGGGGTACGTTTGTGCAAGCGCGCTGTTTACGCCCGCGAGCAGCAGTGCAATGCAAACCACTTGTTTTGAACGATGCATGTTGACACCCTTCTTCAGATTAACCCAACACACTTTCCACTGTCGTTCCCGTGCAGACGGGAACCCATAAAGCGTCTCAAGTGGCACGGTGTTATGGGTTCCCGCCTGCGCGGGAACGACGGAGTGGTTCTATTTCGTTCCACGCGATTGCGCCAACAACGCCGACCAGTTTTCCGGCAACACCACCTTGCGGCTGGTCGGCACGCCCTGCACATGGTTGCACACGTACCCGCGCGACTGATTGCGCCCCGCGTCGCCCGCGACCACGATGCTCATCCACTCTATGCGCTGGAACACC
>VFLF01000294.1 GCA_009885185.1 Nitrosomonadales bacterium
CGCATCTCTACGCCATGGCGCGATTTGAACTCGGTGAAATCTGCCGCCGATGCGCCGATGCCCCAGCCGATGCGCAGCTTCGTGTTCGCGCCATCGGCGGCGCGGGTGGATTTCAGCAGGATGCGCAGCGTCTCGCCGATGTAGTAGAACGCCGTGCAGCCGTGTGCACGCATATCGGGCCAGAAGCGCGAGACACTGAATCGATCAACCAGCATCATGGTTGCGCCAGCGAGCAGCACCGGCAGCGTAATCATCGCCTGCGCGGTATTGTGAAACAGCGGAAAGCAGTTGTAGTAAACGTCACGTTCGGTGAGCGCCATGTCGTTCACGATGTTGCGGCCGAGAATGTATTGCTGCGCGTGCGACAGCAGCACGCCCTTCGACGGGCCGGTGGTGCCGGAGGTATTCATGATCGCGCCGGCATCGGCACCGCTGACTTTTATGGGAGGGGCCGCCGTTCGGGTGCTTGATGAAAAATCATTAAAAAACAAATACTTACAGTTAACTCGTGGTGTGGCCTCATTTGCCAGGTTACCAAGCACGATGACGGTTTTAAGCGCGGGTATCTGATCGATGATGGTTTCCAGTTCCGGCAGCAGCGCGTCTTCCACCACGATGGTGGATACCGGTGCGCGGGTCAGCGAGTGCAACAGTTGCCGCGCCTTGTAGGCCGTGTTCAGCGGCAATTGAATCGCGCCGATGCGCGACAAGCCGAACCAGAGATCAAGATACTCGGCGCGGTTGTAAAGCAGGATGGCGACACGTTCACCCTTCGCGATGCCCAGTCCGTGAAACGCCGCCGCCACGCGATCGGCCCGCTGGTCCGCTTCGGCGTAGGTGATTTTCTCGTCACCGCAGACGACGAACACGCGCGCGCCGAGGCGCTGCGCCTGAAGGCGCAAAATGTGCGCGGCGACTTGTTCGGCGAGCGGCAGGCCGTTGAGAAAATCTTTAACCACTTAACAGCATTCCCTGTGAAGCTTACTCCGCCTTGATATTCGCATCCCGAATCACTTTGGCCCACTTCGCGGTTTCGGCTTTGATGAAAGCGCCGAATTGCTCCTGCGTATTGCCCACGGGCTCCGCGCCCATGGCGAGAAAGCGCTCGCGCATATCCGGCGCGCGCAGGATTTTCACGACCTCGGTGTGCAGACGATTGCGGATATCCGCCGGCGTGGCGGCGGGGAGCACCAGCGCAAACCAGTTGGTGAGCGTAAAGCCCGGTACAAAATCGTTCATCGGCGGCACATCAGGCAGCAGCGGCGTGCGTTTTGCGCCGAGCACGGCGAGTGGGCGCATTTTGCCGGCTTTGATATAGGGCAATGATTGCACCATGCTGTCGTAGCCGAGTTGCACCTGGCCCGCCATCAAATCGATCTGGCCCGGTGCGCTGCCTTTGTAGGGCACGTGGGTGGTACGGATGCCGGTCATGCCGTTGAACATTTCCGCCGCCAGGTGCGGCGCGCCGCCCGCGCCGCTGGAATAATAATTCAGTTCTCCCGGCTTGGCTTTGGCCAGCGCGATCAGTTCGCGCGGGTTTTTCGCCGGTAGCGACGGATGCACCATCTGCACAAACCACACATCGACCACATGAGTCAGCGGCGCGAAATCACGCTCGATGTTGAACGGCAGCTTATTGCCGTAGAGCACGGTATTTACCGCGAGATTGCCCAGCGTGCCCATGAACAACGTGTGGCCGTCGGGCGGAGACTTGGCGGCGAGTTCGGTGCCGATCACGCCTTGCGCGCCCGCGCGGTTGTCGATCACCACCTGCTGGCCCAACGCCTCGCCGAGCCTGGGCGCGATCATGCGCGCCACGATATCGGTGCCGCCGCCGGCAGGGAAGGCAACGATGATGCGGATCGGCTTGGAGGGGAAGTTTTGCGCGCCTGCCGTGCCGGCAAGCGCGGTCAAGGCCAGTACGATACTGCTCGCGAATAGTCGCATGAACTGCATCCTCCGAAGGGTGACACACTATGGAATTTGATGGGGCGATTCAGGCTTGCTTTACACTGCGGCATGCCGTGAAATTATAGAATAGCGCAAATTCCCCGGTACGGGCGCATATATGGACAGACAAGATGAAAACGATTTTAGCGTTGCTTGTATCGATGATGGCGATTCCAGCCGTTGCCGCACAAAATTACCCCACCAAGCCGGTGCGTTTTATCGTACCGTTTCCGCCCGGAGGCGGCGCGGACGTGATTGGCCGCGTGATCTCGCAAAAGCTGTCGGATAAATGGGGCCAGCAGGTGGTGATCGACAACCGCGCCGGCGCGGGCGGCAACATCGCGGCCGAGCTGGCTGCTGCCGCGCCCGCCGATGGCCACACGATTTACCAGTTCAACATCGCCAATGCCATCTCGCCCGGCTTGTATAAAAAATTGAATTACGATCCGATGAAGGATTTCAGCGCGGTGACATTGCTCGGTTCGTCGCCGTTTATTCTGGTGGTGCATCCGTCGGTGAAGGCGGCCACGTTGCAGGAGTTTATTGCGCTGGTAAAAGCGCAGCCGGCGAAATTCAGCTACGCCTCGTCGGGCAACGGCGGCCCCTCGCATCTGGCCACTGAGATGCTGAAATCCATGGCCGGCATCCAGTTGACCCATGTGCCGTACAAAGGCGTAGCGACCGTCATCAACGATTTGCTGTCGGGGCAGGTGCAGGTGACGTTTACCGTGCCGGGCTCCGGCTTGCCGCATATCAAAACCGGCCGGCTGCGCGGGCTGGCGATCACCACCGCGAAGCGCAGCGCGGTTGTGCCGGATCTGCCGACTATCGCGGAATCCGGCGTGCCGGGTTACGACATGAGCACCTGGTACGCGGTGACCGTGCCCACGGGCACGCCGCGCCCGATCATCGCCAAGCTGCACACCGACATGACGCAAACGCTGCAACTGCCGGATGTGCGCGAGCGGTTGATAGGCGTGGGCGCCGATCTGGTGGGCAGCACGCCCGAGTTTCTGGCGGAATTCATCAAGACTGAAATCGCCAAGTGGGCCCGCGTCGTGAAGCAGGCCGATGTGCGGATTGATTAAGGAGTTGAGCGAATGAAGGTTGACGTAGTAGTCATAGGCGGTGGCGGTACCGGCGTAGCGGCGGCCATTGGCGCGCGGAGCAAAGGCGCGAATGTCGTGCTGCTGGAGAAAAACGCCACGTTGGGCGGCACCACCGCGCGCTCCATCGGATCGATCAGTGCCACGCAGACAGCGGATCAACAGCGCGCGGGCATAGTCGATACGCCGGACGAACATTTCGAGGACATGGGCAAGTTCTCCAAGGAACATGGCGACCGTCCGGATAACGACGCGCTGGCGCGCATCCTCGTGGACAACGTGCCGGAAACCATGCGCCTACTTTCTGAATGGGGCGTGGTGTTCCTGGGGCCGCTGGACGAGCCGCCGCACCGCAAGCCGCGCATGCATCAGATCATGCCGAATTCAGCGGCGTATATTTTTCATTGCGAGCGCCATGCGCGTGACATCGGCGTGAACATCGTAACCGGCGCGCGGGCACGCAAGTTGTTGGTCAGCCATGGCGAAGTGACGGGCGTTGAGTTTGAGCGCGCGGACGGCACGGTGGAGACTATCGACGCCGCGCGCGGCGTGATACTGGCCGCGGGCGACTATGCCGCTGACCCGGAATTCAAGGGCAAATTCATTTCGCCTGCCGTCGGCGCCACCGAAGCGGTGAACCCCACCAACACCGGCGACGGCCACCGCATGGCGCTGGAGCTCGGTGCGCGTATTATCAATCAGGATATGTTCGGCGGCGGCATGCGCTTTGTGCGCCCGTCGAAGCCGGCGTGGCAAAGCCGCCTGCCTCCGTGGCGCTGGTTGATGCGCGCCTCGAATCTGGCGCTGCGGTGGGCGCCGAAATCCGCGGTGCGGCAGTTTCTCATGGGTTTTGTCACCACCGTGGTGGTGCCGGAGCGCAAAATGTTTCACGATGGCGCGATACTCATCAACAAAAAGGGTGAGCGCTTCGCCGACGAAACCAAGGGCATGGTGTTCGACATGGCCTACCAGCCGGACGGAATTGGTTACATTTTTTTCGATGCGAGTGTGGCGAATAAATACACGCAGTGGCCGCACTACGTTTCAACCGCGCCCGGCATTGCATTCGCGTACTTGCGGGATTACGAAAAGACCCGGCCGGATTTGTTTCGTCGCGGCGACACGCTGGAAGCGCTGGCAGCGGGGCTGGACATGGATGCCGCCGCGCTGCAACGCACCGTGCAAACTTATAATGCGTCAATCGAGGCGCGCGGCAC
>VFLF01000750.1 GCA_009885185.1 Nitrosomonadales bacterium
CGAGGCGCTGCCGTTGACCGGTATTGTGCTGACCAAGCTTGACGGCGATGCGCGCGGCGGCGCCGCCTTGTCGGTGCGCCACGTCACCGGCAAGCCGATCAAGTTTGTCGGCGTGGGCGAAAAACTCACCGGACTCGAAGCGTTTCACCCCGACCGCATGGCCTCGCGCATTCTCGGTATGGGCGACGTGCTGTCGCTGATCGAGGACGTGCAGAAAACCGTTGATGTCGCCGAAGCCGAAAAATTCGCCAAAAAATTCAAAACCGGCAAGGGCTTTGATTTGGAAGATTTCAAACAGCAAATCGGCCAGATGAAAAAAATGGGCGGCATGTCGGCGCTGATGGACAAACTGCCCGGCCAGTTAGCGCAGGCCGCGAAAAGCGCACAGGGCGCGCCGCAGATGGACGACAAGGCGCTGCGCCGCATCGAAGGCATCATCAACTCGATGACGCCGAAAGAACGCACTTACCCGGATTTACTGAAAGCCTCGCGCAAGCGCCGCATCGCCGCCGGCGCGGGTGTCACCGTGCAGGAAGTGAATCAATTGCTCAAGCAATTCGAGCAAACGCAGAAGATGATGAAAATGATGGCCAAGGGCGGCATGCAGAAAATGATGCGTGGGTTGCAGGGAAGGATACCGGGGTTGCGGTAAATCAACGTCGCCGGAGGCAGCCCGGCGGTTTTCAGAGGGGCTGCATCGCGCGGCGGCGCCGGTCTAAGCTATGCCGCCAGTTTAAGCGGCAACACCTTGGGTCGACGCTTTTTCGCGGCTTGCCAAAGGTCGTATGAGACCTGCATTTGCATCCACGATTCCGCGGACCCGCCCAGCGCCGCGGCAAGTCGCAGCGCCATGTCGGCACTGACCGCTGCTTTGCCGTTGACGACGCGGGACAGCGCGACTCGCGAGACGCCTAACTGATTCGCGAATTCGGTGACGGAAATTCTGCCGTCGGCGAGAACCGTGTCGCGGAGAATTTCGCCAGGATGGGGTGGGTTGTGCATCCGAGTTGACATGATTGTGCTCAGTGATAGTCCTGATAATCGATCAAAATGGCGTCGCCGTTTTCAAAGGTGAAGGTAAGCCGCCAGTTGCCGTTAACCCAAACAGACCAGTGCCCTTTGAGACCCCCGGTCAAGCTGTGCAAACGCCAGCCCGGTAAATCCATGTCCGCCGCGCTTTTCGCGGCATCCAGCCGGCCCAGTTGCAGGCGCAATTTGTTGGCGTGTTGCGGCTGAATGCCGGCTTTTGATCCAGTCTGGAAGAATCGTTCAAGCCCCTTGTGGCGGAAACTCCGAAGCGTGAACAAGTGTATCGCATAGCGATACACTTGGCAAGCAAGGATCAGCCTGCTATTTCAAGCTGAACTTTTTCTCCCGAACAAACGTCCCAAAATCCGCGCGCTCCGGCACGGAATAGTGCCGCGCCTTGTCTTCCGACCAGCCGTAGAAAGGCACGTCGGGGTAGAGTTTCGGGTGACGCTGTTTACGCAGAGGAAATAGTTTGTGGCGGCGCTGGTCGTAGGCGTCGATATTTTCCTTGAGTCTGGATTCATCAAAGCGGTCGGTGTGTACCGTGACATCGAGCGGCAGGCGCGCAGTGATGTGGCCTTGCTCCAGCGGGTAGCCCAGGCACAGGCCCGCCACCGGAAACACGCCGTCAGGCAATCCTAAAACTTCGCTGGTCTCGCGCGGATGGTTGCGCACGGCGCTGATCGGCACGGTGCCCAGCCCGGCAGCTTCGGCGGCGCGAATAAATTGCGACAGCACGATGCCTGCGTCCACCGCCGCGTTCATGAAATGATCGAGGTGGTCATTGACGAACGGCTTGCCGCGCCATTCGCCGATTTGCCGGATGCGCCGGTTGTTGCCGCAGAACACCAGGAACACCGGCGCGTGGTTGATCCACGGCATGTCGGGAATGTAATCGGCGATGGCCTTGATTTTGGTGCGGTCGGCGACGTGGATGATGTCGGCCTGCTGCAAATCGGATTTCGACGGCGCCGACAGCGCGCAGGCGAATAGCAGCCTGAGCAGCGCGGGGTCGACCGGCTGTTCGGTCCATTTGCGGTGCGAACTGTGTTCGAGCATACGCGCGAGTTCGTCCGTGCCCGGAACGCCCGGCGGGGCGGTGATGGTTTCGCCGAAACGCGTTTGTGTGGTTTTTGCGATACGGTCGGCGGCGGTGGCGTTGTCCGGGATCATGGTCGTCTTCCTGTGGGTGTTAATGATAAAATAGTAAATAAAACAGATACTTATGGTTTTGCGGCGAATTCGTGAGGCGGATGCCGTTGCCGCGTTTTCTCCTGGGGTTTTCCTTGCGCCGAGGTCAAAAAGTGTCGTAAAATCACGCCCTTTCGATTTCCCCCGCATTTTGCGGGCCGAGGAACCCCCATGGTAGTGATTCGTTTAGCGCGAGGCGGCGCCAAAAAGCGTCCTTTTTTCAATATCGTAGTTGCGGATGCGCGTCGCGCACGTGATGGCCGGTTTATCGAGCGTGTGGGATTTTACGATCCCAAAGCGCCGGCAGGCCACGAAACGTTTCGCCTTGACCGCGAGCGTCTGACGCACTGGCAGTCGGTGGGCGCGCAACCGTCCAACACCGTGCAGCGTCTGGTGAAGCAGTATGCCAAAGCAGCCGGTGCGCCCAGTGCAACCGCTGCGGCGCCTGCGGCTGCCTGAGACCGAGATCACGACGGTACCGCCCAAGCTGGTGGAAATGGGGCGCATCAGCGCTCCGTTTGGAATCAAGGGCTGGATCAGGGTTCAGACGTATACGCGGGCGGTTCACGGAAGCAATAGTTTAGCCACTTACCCGGTATGGTGGATTTCCGGTGAGGGCGGGTGGCGCGAAGTCAAGGTAGAGCAATCACAGGCGCAGGGCGTCGATGTGGTGGCGAAGCTGGCGGGGATGGATGATCGCGACGAGGCGGCTGCATTAAAGGGCCGGCAGGTTGCGGTAGCGCGGGACGCGCTTCCGCCGGCGGCAAAAGGCGAGTTTTACTGGGCCGATTTGATTGGGCTCAGGGTAAGGAACACCGAGGGGCTGGAGTTGGGCGTCGTGGCCTCGATGATGGAAACCGGCGCCAATGATGTAATGGTAGTGCAGGTAGTGCAACAAAGTGCGGTTGATGGTGATAAGTACGCAATTAAGGAACAGGAGCGGTTGATCCCGTTCATCGCGGATGTCATCAAGCGTGTGGATATTGCAGCGAGTTTGATCGAAGTAGAGTGGGGCGCGGACTACTAGCCCTGATCGGAAGTAACGAGCATGCTGCAATTTGATGTGGTAACGCTGTTTCCGAAAATGTTCGACGCGGTCACCGAGTCGGGCATTACCGGCAGGGCAAATGAACGGCGGTTGTATCAGTTTTTGCCTTGGAACCCGCGTGACTTCACGGCCAACGCGCACCGTACGGTGGACGACCGGCCTTATGGCGGCGGTCCCGGCATGGTGATGATGGCCGAGCCGCTGGAAAAAGCGGTGTATGCGGCGCGGCAGCGGCAAATCAGTGCCGGGGTGCGCAAGCCCCGGGTGGTTTACCTGTCGCCGCAGGGCAAGTTGTTGACGCATGCGCTGGTGATGTCGCTGGCGGCGGGACAGGGCTTGGTGTTGCTGGCGGGACGTTACGAGGGCGTGGATGAACGCGTGATCGCGCGACTGGCGGCGGATGGCGCCGAGGAAATCTCGATTGGCGATTACGTCCTGTCGGGCGGCGAGCTGGCGGCGATGGTGTTGATGGATGCGGTGATTCGGCAGTTGCCCGGCGTGCTGGGCGATGCGGAGTCGGCGGCGCAGGATTCGTTTGTGAACGGGTTATTGGATTGCCCGCACTACACGAGGCCTGAGGTGTATGAAGGCGTGGCAGTACCGCCGGTGTTGATGTCGGGCAATCATGCGGACATCACGCGCTGGCGCCTGAAGCAGGCATTGGGCAGGACGCAACAACGCCGACCGGATTTACTGGCGGCGCGTGGCATGAGTAACGACGAGCGCGCGCTGTTGGAAGAATACAGAAACGAAGCACAAGGAGCAGCAAAATGAACTTGTTACAGCAACTCGAAAACGAAGAAATCACGCGGCTTGGGCAGAATATCCCTGACTTTTCGGCAGGCGACACCGTGGTGGTTAACGTGAAAGTGGTCGAAGGCGAAAGGAAGCGCGTGCAGGCGTTCGAAGGCGTGGTGCTTTCGAGGCGTAATCGGGGCCTGAATTCCAATTTCATCGTGCGCAAAATTTCCTCGGGCGAGGGCGTCGAGCGCACGTTCCAGACTTACTCCCCGCTGATCGCTGGCATCGAAGTCAAGCGCCGCGGCGACGTGGGCCGCTCGAAGCTGTATTACCTTCGCAAGCTCACCGGCAAGGCCGCGCGTATCAAGGAGAAGCTCGCCGTCAGAGGCGCTGCTGCCGTGCCCGATATGCTGCCGCCCGAAGCCCCTGCGGAAGCGCCCGCCGAAGCCGCCAAGTAAATCCGGCAGCTTTTCTGTTGGCAAAAAAGGCGGCTTAGGCCGCCTTTTTTTGTGTTTTGCGATGCTTATTTCAGTGGCAACTGATAGGCGCGGCTCATTGCCGCACATCGCCTTTCCATAAATCGCTCAGATACTCATGCTCACGGGTATCCAGCCAGCTCACGCGATACTCCACTGGCGTGTCGTTATAAGAATAAGCGATGCGTTTGATAACCAGTGCCGGTGTATGCGCCGGCAGCCCGAGCACCGCCGCAACCGTGGCCGGCGGCATCGCGGCCGACAGGCGTTCACTGATGCGTATCACGTTGATGCGGTAGCGCGCCTGATACAGTGCGTAAATAGTGCTTTCACGTGAACGGTAAATGTCCTCGTTCAGCCCGGGGTAGAGCGCCGCGGGCAGCACGATGTCGTCGAAAATGACCGGTCGCCCACCAAGTTTCAGCGCATTGTGTATGCGCAGCGTGGGCGTGCCGCGGCCCATGCTGAGCCGCTGCGCTTCCTCGGCTTCCGCGCGGGATTTGCGAAATGACAACAATTCGTGGACCGGTAATTCCTTGACGCCATCTTTGCGCGCGATGTGAAAAAAGTAAAAGAGCGTGCGGTCTTCCGTATGCATCGCCACAAAGGTCCCGCGCCCCTGATGCCGCACGAGTATGTTGCCAGCGACCAGTTCGTCCACTGCTTTGCGGACAGTGCCTATGGATACGGCAAATTCCCGTGCGAGCGCGCTCTCGCTGGGAACGGCTTCGCCCGGCCTCCAGTCGCCTGCGGCAAGCTTGCGCGTCAGCGCGATCTGCACCTGCCGGTACAGTGGGTTGACCGGCGAGGCGAGGTTGGCCGCAGCGTTAGTTGCCATTAGTGGGCTGCAAACTGTTGAGTGGATTCGGGTGAAAATTAGCTGAAATGCGGAGGCTGCGGATTGTAGCACCGCGGGTGACCACTCATATAGGTCATATAGTTGACCTCAATAGGGGGCGGCGGATATTATTTTTAATGAAAAAGCCCCCCACAAAGAGTCGTCAGCGTTAAATTGACGAATTGACGACTTGCCGAATCGTATATTTCCCGATATCCCGCAATATTTTCAAGACTGTTCAGGAGCGCACATGATTCATTTTCTGATGCACGACAAAAAAGATACCGTAGGTGTTGCCGTGGTTGAAGGCATCAAGGCCGGGCAGGAACTGACCGGCTGGCTGATGGAAGACGACTCCACCGTTACGGTCAAGGCGATAAACGACATTCCCATCGGGCACAAGGTCGCCACTACCGCGGTCAAAAACGGCGATACGATCTGGAAGTACGGTTTTGATATTGGTAAAGCGGTGGCCGACATCAAGGTGGGCGAGCACGCGCACGTCCACAACATCAAGACCAAACGCTGGTAGGCTTCGGGTTTCTCCGTTCCGCTTCGCTTCAAGTGTTCCCTTGGCTCATTCACGAGGTTTCAAAATGATCAACAGCAAAACCACCTTCATGGGTTATCGCCGCGAGAACGGCCGCGCCGGCGTGCGTAACCACGTCATCATTCTGCCGCTCGACGACCTGTCGAACGCCGCCTGCGAGGCCGTCGCGCACAACATCAAAGGCACCACCGTGGTGGGCCACCCGTATGGCCGCCTGCAATTTGGCGCCGACCTGGACTTGCACTTCGCCACCCTGATCGGCGCGGGCAGCAATCCGAACGTCGCCGCCGTGGTGGTGATCGGCATCGAGGAAGAATGGACCCATCGCATCGTCAAGGCGATCGCCAAGACCGGCAAGCCGGTCACCGGCTTCGGCATCGAGCTGCACGGCGATCACGACACCATCATGCGCGCCTCCAAGGTAGCGAAGGAATACGTGCAGTGGGCCTCTGAAATCCGCCGCGTCGAATGCCCGATCAGCGATCTGTGGGTTTCCACTAAGTGCGGCGAATCCGACACCACCTCCGGTTGCGGCGCGAACCCCACCGTGGGCAATGCCTTCGACAAGCTCGATCCGCTGGGCGTCACCATGTGCTTCGGTGAAACCACCGAGATCACCGGCGGCGAACACATCGTTGCCGACCGTTGCGCCACCCCCGAAGTGCGCGCCGCGTTCATGAAAATGTTTGATCGTTATCAGGCCGTGATCGAACGCCACAAGACCAGCGACCTGTCCGATTCGCAGCCGACCAAGGGCAATATCGCGGGCGGCCTCACCACCATCGAAGAAAAAGCGCTGGGCAACATTCAGAAAATCGGCCATAAGTGCAAAGTGGTGGGCGTGCTCGACAAAGCCGAGACGCCGACCAAACCCGGCCTGTGGTTTATGGATTCTTCATCCGCCGCCGCCGAAATGGTGACGCTGTGCGCGGCTTCCGGCTACGTGGTGCATCTGTTCCCCACGGGCCAGGGCAACGTGATCGGCAACCCGATCATTCCGGTTATCAAGCTGTGCGCGAATCCGCGCACCGTGCGCACCATGTCCGAACACGTCGATCACGATTGTTCCGGCTTGTTGCAGCGCGAGAAAAATCTCGATCAAACCGGCGATGAATTGATCGAAGTCATGTTGCGTACCTGTAACGGGCGGCTGACTGCCGCCGAGGCGCTGGGGCACAACGAGTTTGTGATGACACGCTTGTACGAGTCGGCATAAAAACCCTCTCCCCGCAGGCGGGGCGAGGGGATTTATTTGGCACGGATCGCGGCAAATCGCTAACATGCCTCAACGCACGATATGCCCAAACTAAGAGGCGCGGACATTCTGGCGCGTGCATTGGCGGTAGCCGGTGCGCGGCAGTTGTTTTCGCTCTCCGGCAATCAGATCATGCCGCTGTACGATGCGGCGATTGACGCGGGCCTTAACATCACGCACGTGCGCCATGAAGGCGCGGCGGTGCATATGGCCGATGCGTGGGGACGACTCACCGGCGAGCCCGGCATTGCGTTATTGACCGGTGGCCCCGGCCACGCCAACGGTATCGGCGCGCTGTATACCGCGCTGGCATCTGAATCACCGCTGGTGATGCTGTCGGGCCACGCGCCGCTGAATCAACTGGGGCGCGGCGCGTTTCAGGAAATGGCGCAGGCGGATATGGCCGCGCCCGTAACCAAAGCTTCCTTTACCGCACGCAGTGCGGCAACGTTGGGCGAAGACATCGCGCGCGCCATGCGCATTGCGCTCGGCGGACGGCCGGGGCCGGTGCATCTGAGTTTGCCGTTTGATGTGCTGGAACACACGGTGAACAACGCAGAGGCGTGCGTGCCGGGCGCGGATGCGTTCCATGCGCCGCTGCAAACGCTTGCGCCCGATATTTCAAAGGCGCTGCTCGATGCACTCGCACGCGCGCAACGCCCGCTCATTATTACCGGCCCGCAACTGGCGAGTGCGCGCGGGCAGGCCTTGCGCGATCAACTGAGCGCGGCCACCGGTGTCGCCGTGGTGTGCATGGAAAGCCCGCGCGGCATCGCCGATCCGTGTCTGGGCGCGTTTGGCGACGTGCTGCCGGAGGCGGATTTGATTGTGCTGATCGGCAAGCAGCCCGACTACACCCTGCGCTTCGCACAACCGCCTGCGGTAAGCGCGCAGTGCAAATTCATCGTCATCGACGCGGACATCGCCGTGCTGCGGCAATCGATAAGCGTGCTCAAGCGCGAGCGAGTGGCGTTGAACGCGGTTGCCGATGCACCGGCGGCGATCCGGAGTCTTATATTGGCCCATGATAAAAATTCAATAAAAACAGATGGTTATAGTAAGGCTGTGACCGAGGCGATAACCTATCGTCCGGCAGCGTGGAAGACGCAGACAGCAACCTCACCCCACACCGTGCATGCGCTGGAGATCGGTCGCGCGGTGCAAAAAATTCTCGATGACGCCGATGATCCGATACTGGTGGTTGATGGCGGCGAATTCGGCCAGTGGGCGCAGGCATGCATGAGCGCATCCACGCGCATCATCAACGGCACGGCAGGTTCGATCGGCAGCGCGATTCCGTTTGCGCTGGCGGCGCGCGTGGCACGTCCAAACGCCACGGTGGTGGCGGTGCTGGGCGACGGCACCTTTGGTTTTCACATGGCCGAATATGACACAGCGACACGGCATCATCTGCCGTTCATCGCGGTGGTGGGCAATGATTCGTGCTGGAACGCCGAGTACCAGATACAGTTGCGCACCTACGGCAAGGCGCGCACGGTGGGTTGCGAGTTGCTGCCGGGCGTGGCGTACGAAAAAGCGGTGGCGGCGCTGGGCGGACACGGCGAGCGCGTCACCCGTGCCGCTGAATTGCCAAGTGCCTTGGAGCGCTCCATGAAATCGACATTGCCCGCCTGCATTAACGTGATGATCGAACGCATGCCCGCGCCGACGGTGTCGCGCGCAGCGATGGCGGGCGGCGGAGCGCATTAGCCAACATGGCAAATCTCAAAGTCAAAATCTGGCGCGGCGCCGACACCGGCGAGTTTCAGGAATACGAGGTGCCGCGCCTCGAAAGCCAAACCGTGCTCGACGTGGTGACGTACGTGCAGCGACGGCTGGATCCTTCGCTGGCGTATCGCTTCGCCTGCCGCGTGGGCGTATGCGGCTCGTGTGCAATGTCGGTGAACGGCGTGTCGCGCTGGACGTGTCGCACGCATGTGTCGAAAGTCGCGCCTGATGACCGGCTGGAAATCGCGCCGCTGCGCAACCTGCCGGTGATTAAAGATGTCGTCACCGACATGAGCGAATTTTTTGACAAGTGGGCCAAGGCGCGCGGCCAGTTCACCGGCAGTAAAACGCGCAAGGATGCCTTCGCCGCAGTCAAACCCGAATCGAAGCAGCGCAAGGCGGTGGACGCCGCGATTGAATGCATCGGCTGCGGCGTGTGCTACAGCTCGTGCGAAGTGGTGACGTGGAAGCCGGATTATTTGGGCCCCGCCGCGTTAAGCCGCGCGTGGACCTTGGCGAACGACGTGCGCGACGTGGCGCAAAAGGAGCGGCTGGCCGCTGTGGCGGGCGACGCCGGTTGTCACGCGTGCCACACGCATTTGAATTGCACCGAACGTTGCCCGAAAGGCATTTCGCCGACGGCGGGCATCGCGGGGCTAAAGCGCCTGATACTGAGCGCAACGCTGAAGGGCGAGCTCTGATGAACACGCGCAGCCAGGTCATCCTCTGGGGTGCGCAGCGCATCAGTGCCATGCTGCTGGCGGTGTGTGTCGTCGTGCATCTGATCACCATCATCTACGCCGTGCGCAACGGCTTGTCGGCGGCGGAGATATTAGGCCGCACACGGGGCAGCGTGGCGTGGGGCGGCTTCTATGCGTTGTTTGTCGCGGCGGTGGCGGTGCATGCGCCCATCGGCGTGCGCAACATTTGCGCGGAATTCGGCTGGCGCGGGCGCGGCGTGGACGTACTGATGTTTGTGCTGGCGTTGACGCTGGCGATGTGGGGCTTGCGCGCGGTGTGGGCGGTGGTGTCGTGATATCCGCGCTTACAGATTTTCAGCGGGAGCATTACCGACTAACCCTGTCATACCCGCGTAGGCGGGTATCCATGCGGGGTCTAAAGTGGCACGGTGTTATGGGTTCCCGCCTGCGCGGGAACGACGGTAGTGGTTGGGCACGTGCTGTGTTCTGTGTAACGAAATGAAAAACGATTTCCGCTCCCGCAACCACGCCGCTTACTGGGCGTTTCTCGCGCATCGCATTTCCGGCGTGGCGCTGACACTGTTTTTGCCGCTGCACTTTTGGGCGCTGGGTAATGCACTGCACGGCGAAGCCAGGCTCGAAAGTTTTCTGCGCTGGAGCGATCAGCCGTTGGTTAAGGTGGCCGAGACGATACTGGTGTTGCTGTTGGCCGCGCTTCTGGCGGGCGGCGTGCGTTTGCTGATGATCGAATTCATGGCGTTGC
>VFLF01000905.1 GCA_009885185.1 Nitrosomonadales bacterium
ACGGACGTCGGTTTCATCTCGCACCAAAAGCAAGGGAAGAAGCGCCCAGTAGACCCAGGTCGCCCATCCCGACAGCCCGGTCATCATCTGTGCCAGACGCACAGATTCCATTCCGCCAGCGGCGTAAAGCAAGGGCGTCAGCAGACTCCACAGCCAGAACATGGCGGCCGTTGCGGCAAACAGCGCCAGCAGCCTGTCGTTGCGCCACTGCGTGCCGACAATCAAAATCGTCAGGCCAACGATGCAAATCAGGTCGTAGAGCAAAAGTAGCCCGTCCGGAACAATACCGAGCGCAAGGCCATAAACATCGGTCAACACACGAATGACATGTCCGGCGGGGGACAGGATCAGTGCTTGCAGCCAAGCAACTGCGGAACCTAGCAGCAAGCCTGCCAGCAATAAACCGAGCAAGCGTCGACCACTAGTCGACCCAAGACTTAAAAGCAAAACAATCCCGGCCAATACCCGTACCCCGCCCTGCCAAACAGGCAACATGGGCAGCGCCATCGCCCCACAGGCCAATAGAGACAAGGCGAACAACAACAAAGGTCGATGAGTCCCCCTCAGATCAAGACCGTACCGAAGTTCCCCTTCATCACTCATAGGTCATGCACGGCGACGCCATAGCCACCACAGCGTCCGGCACCCCCGATGCCTATTTTTGCCAGGACTTGGGGCGGCAGTGTCTGCTCGTCGAGCACGTATGTCCAATGACGCCCCGGTTTTACGACATCAAGATTGTCGTGATGATAGCGGCCATCCCGCGTCTTCATCGCCAGAAACGGCTGCGGGCCGAACAAGCTTCCTTCGGTCAGGTGCACGTGAAGCCTGGCTCCGTCCAGTTTCAGAGCAAACACAGGAGGCTTCATGTCAAGACTGGGCTCCACGACTCCCACATGCGCACGCGCTGCATGCTCCGCCCCTGAGAAACGGATGTGCACATCCGGGAAGCGACCGCGAATATCTGCCAACATTTCGCGCATATGACGCACGTCCGGGCGAATATCGCGGTAATCATGGTCAGCAAACGCGATGATGGCGGAGCCATGCTCCTTGGCTTGAGTAAACGCTTCGCACACGTGGGTTTCGGTCAAATTGCGAAACCTCGTACCTAGATTGAGGCAGCGAAATATCCAGCGCCGACATTGTCCCGGTTGCTGGTAGTCATCGTGATGGGGGTGGTAGCCGACCCAGTTCTCCGGTGCCCGACGCCAATCGCCGAATCGTCCGAAATGGGTGTCCTGTTGCGCGCTTTCGGCTTCCTCGCAGACTTGGTTGGCATAGTCGAAGGGAATCCATTGTTCCAGAAATGCATGGGCGTCCGGTCGCTCGGCATGGAAACCGGGACGGCTTGTGACAGGGAACCAACCATCGTCCAGAATTCTGCGGGCGATTACGTAAAGCAGGATGTCCATACTATTCGCATAAGAGGTCGCTGCACTCAACGGATTGCGGGTCAATGACAGTGGATGAAAATGCCAGTTGATCTCATCCTCGCTACTGCCGGTTTCCTCCAGCATGCCACGATAGAAATGGAAAACGTTGCCATACCCAATATCTTTGTGGCGAGGATTTTCGGCGAAACCAAGATGATCCACGCAATGCCAGCTGTAGACCCAACCCCGGCCGAAGTCATCCGTCATCGCGTTACGGAACGCCGGGCTCAGCGCACCGTCCAGCATGGCGCGCACGTCCGCCCAAGTCCGGTTGTAGGCCAGCAGTTCGGGCGCGACCACCTTGGCAACCTCGCCCTCCAGGCCGTCAAGCGGTATTTCCTTGCGCTGCAAACGAGCAAGCGTCACCCGTGAGGGTTGTAACCAAACCCCGAATAGGTCGCCGATCCGACGAAAGGTGGCCTCGATAACTTCATCCAGAGGACCCTCCGTATCGATGCAATGGACAACGTGCAGAATTGGGGTGCTCATAGTACGCTTTCCAGCCGTTGGGGTTTCATGTTCTGCCGGTGTGAAGGACGATATCGTGCAGTGGGTCGAGGGAAAATCACCACTTCAGCGTCAGGTCGCGAGGTGCCGGAAAAGCGCCCGTCTTTGGGAAATACACCCCAAGGAGAGCGGAGGATGGACGTTTGTTTTTAAAGGACGCAGCCATCGCGCAACCATGCTAGTTTTCGACGCGACGCCAATCCTCTGGAACACTATTCCAGGCTGCAATTCGTATGCAATCAAGGAGCTCTTTCTCCCCCACTCTTCTGCGAAGTCTCATTTAAAATTCTCACTGAAACCGGGTTATATAAACCACGAATCTCACGAACAATTACTCCATTATTATTCAGCTTAATTACTCGGTGATTGTCAGTATCGGCGACATAATATCCATTCTTGGCAACGGCGACCGAATTGGGAGAGTAGAGAGTGTACCGTCCCGCCTGTTCAAGCGCGCACGCAGATAGCCTCAATGGGTTTTCTAAAATATCCACTGTCAAGACTTCACTTTTTTTGATTTCTGGATAACTCATGCCAGGATCACGAAAGGCGGGAAGGTTGCAAGAAAATAGAACTGATCGACGCTGACCCACTACATCAACCGACACAACACGATTGAGGTGCTCTTCAACCAACAAAAAGCCATCCTCACCCATTGGAACCATATCGTTCGGATAGTAGGAAGCAAGACTCCATACCATCTTCGAAGTACGCACATCGACCGCAAACACCCGATGCCAAAAAGAATCTGATATAAGAACAAACGCACCCATCTGGACCGCCGCGCGAGGACTACTTACCTCGTAAGGGTTCTCCCAAAAAACGCCTTTTTTTGGATGCCAAATAATGACCTTACCTGTAACGACTACTTCTCTCCGATCGCTCTTGTGCCCCTTTTTGACTCTCTCTGAACCAATAATGAATCCTTCGTTGGCCAATGAGACGAAGGTGATATTGCCGTCGACCCGGGGCAATATATATTCTTGCTTGACCTTACAGTTACTTGCGCTTATTGCGATTATTTTCGTTCGAATTCCGAACCATATTTCGTCCCCAACAATTGCCAGCCCCATTGGCCCCCAGTTGGGATAGGCATCATAACTACAACGAACACTGCCATCTGGGTTAAAGACCATCACGTAGCGGCCTAAGTCACTCGCGACCACGAGTGACTCAGCTTCATCCCCTATTACCTGTGGTGTTGAAAAAAGAGTGGAATCAAATTCTCCTCTCCCTTCGGCCCCTTGCGTTCCCTCTCCGGGTCGATAGAAAGGCTTGCGTCCCCATCCTTTATTTTGCACGGTGGGTGTATAGACTTTTACAGGGAAATCGCTTGACTCGGAAGTGTCGCCCAACGAGGTTCCGGGTAGCATTGCTACAATCA
>VFLF01000556.1 GCA_009885185.1 Nitrosomonadales bacterium
ATCGGCACCGATGCGGTCGCCAAGAGTGCGCCTGACGGCTACACGCTTTTGATGATGTCGAACACGCACACGGTCAACGAATCGCTGATACCAAACAAGCCCTATCAGTTGTTGCGCGATTTCGTGCCGGTGGCGCCGATCAATTATTCGGACCTACTGCTGGTGGTGCATCCGTCGCTGCCGGTGAAATCGGTCAAGGAACTGGTGGCGCTGGCGAGATCGAAGCCGAAGCTCCTGAACTACGCCTCGTCCGGCACCGGCACGCCCTATCATCTGGCGGGTGAGTTTTTCAAATCACTGATCGGCGCGGACATCATTCACGTGCCGCACAAAGGCAGCGCGGAAGCACGCACCAGCGTGATGAGCGGGCAGGTTGAAATGATGTTCGACGCCATCACCACCATGGCGCCGCAGGCAAAGTCGGGCCGCGTGCGCGCGCTGGCGACCACCGGGTTGAAGCGTTCCAGCGTGATGCCGGAGCTGCCGACGGTGATCGAAGCCGGCGTGCCTGGCTACGAGGCAACGATCTGGCTCGGCGTGATGGCGCCGGTCAATACGCCGCGCGCGGTGCTGGAGCGCCTAAACGGTGAGATCGCCAAAATCACCAACCGCGCGGACGTGCGCAAAACCTGGAATGAACAGGGCGCGGAGCCGATGAGTATGAACCTCGGCGAATTTGAAAAGTATCTGAATGCGGATATCGCGAAGTGGGCCAAGGTGGTCAAGGTGTCGGGTGCGCGAGCAGATCAGTAGCCCCTTAAATTTTTATTTAAAAACAAATACTTATGAAAAATATGCCTGTGAGATGTTTGTTGGTTGCGGCCTTCCTGGTGAGTGCGGCCGTCGCGCACGCACAGGAGGCTTTTCCCTCGCGTGCGATCACGCTGATTATTCCTTTCCCGCCCGGCGGCGTGGCTGAGATCACCGGCCGTCCCACGGGGATGGCGATGGAAAAAGTGCTCAAACAGCCGGTGGCGCTGGTGAATCGCCCGGGGGCGGGCGGCGCGGTGGGCAATGCCGCGGTGGCGAACAGCAAGCCCGATGGCTATACGCTGCTGATGGCGCTGTCGAGCATATCGGTGATACCCGCCGCCGATGCCTTGTTTGACCGTAAGCCGGCGTATGCCATCGATCAATTCGCGCCGATTGCGCTGATTTCGGCTGACCCGACGATACTGGTGTCGCATCCGTCGCTGCCGGTGAAAAACCTCAAGGAACTTGTCGCGCTGGCACGCGCCAAGCAGGGGCAGATGTCGTTTTCGTCATCGGGCATTTACGGCGCGCTGCACATGCCGATGGAGATGTTCCTGCATCACTACAAACTGAAAATGCGCCACGTGCCCACCACCGGCGGCGGGCCGGCGCTGACCACGCTGCTGGGCGGCCACGTCGAGTTGACCTCCGGCGGGCCGGCGGCGATCACCACGCACGTTAAATCCGGCAAGCTGCGCGCGCACGTGAGTTGGGGCGCGCAGCGCCATCCGAATTATCCCGACGTGCCAACCTTCAAGGAGCAGGGCGCGGACATCGAGTATTACATCTGGACAGGCCTGATGGCGCCGCGCGGCACGCCCGAGCCGGTGATGAAAGTGCTGCGCGATACGGTGCGCAAAGCGGTTGAGGACGCCGACTTCAAAGCCGCCATGGCGCGCGTGAATTCACCGATTCAGTACATGGATGCGCCGGAGTTCGCGAAGTACTGGGATGCGGATGCGAAGCGGCTGGCCGCCGTGGTAAAGGTCGTCGGCAAGGTTGATGATAAGAAATAACAACAACGTCGAGGACAATCCTTGACGCAGATTTACGCGGATTTACAAAAATGAACGCAGATTATTACTCCATCATGCGTTGGGTTTAATCTGCGTTCATCTGTGTAAATCTGTGTCGAAAAAGGGTGTTGCAGTTCTCTCCATGACCGATAACAAAACTCGAACGCCGCGCGGCCTGCGCAGCGACCAGATATCCGGCTTGATGCTGATGGCGCTGGCGCTGTATGTGTGGTGGATGAACCGCGTGTATCCGCTCGGCACGCTGTCGGAGCCGGGGCCGGGTTATGTGCCGCTGCTGCTGGCGATTTTCATGGGCGTGATGGGCCTGCTGGTGGCGTTGGGCGGCGGCAAGTCGATGCCGCTGGCGCAACTGGAATGGACAGAAGCCAAACGCGCCATCGCGCTGCTCATCGCCTGCGGCGTGGCCGCGTATGCGCTGGAGCGGCTGGGTTATCGCATCACCATGGCGGCGCTGATGATATTTTTTCTCGGCGTGATGGAGCGCCGCAAGCCGATGATGGTGGCGACGGTCGGCATCGGTTTTTCGCTTATCACCTTCTACGTGTTCGCCACGCTGCTGCGCGTGCCGCTGCCGGTGAGCCCGTGGGGCTTTTAGGGCAGGAGTGAGGATTGAGGATTCAGTAACCCCGCGCGGTTTTCACTCAATCTTCAATCCTGATAACTCAATCCTGCAAGTAAACAATGGTCGAAACCTTCAACAGCCTGCTGCTCGGATTTAGCGTTGCGTTGCAGCCGCAGGTGCTGATGTATGCCTTCATCGGCTGCCTGATTGGCACGCTGGTGGGCATGTTGCCCGGCGTGGGGCCGCTGGCAGGCATCAGCATGTTGCTGCCGGCGACGTTTGGTTTGAATCCCATCGTGGCCATCGTGCTGCTGGCGGGCGTGTATTACGGCGCAATGTATGGCGGTTCCACCACGTCGATCCTGATACGCCTGCCCGGCGAGGCGGCGTCGGTGATGACGTGTGTGGATGGTTACGCCATGACGCAGCAGGGGCGCGCGGGGCCGGCGCTGGCGATTGCCGCCATCGGGTCGTTTGTCGCGGGCACGCTGGGCGTGGTCGGCTTGATGCTGCTGGCGCCGACGCTGGCGACGTTTGCGCTGCGCTTTGGCCCGCCGGAATACACCGCATTGCTGCTGATGGGTCTTTTGGTGCTGGCCTACATGACCGGCGGTTCAATACCCAAAACGTTGGCGATGGCCGGGTTTGGTTTGATGCTGGGCATGATTGGTATCGACGCCATGAGCGGCTATACCCGATTCAGTTTTGACATGATTGAGCTGGCTGACGGCATTGGTATCGTGCCGGTGGCGGTGGGTCTCTTCGGCATTTCTGAAATTCTGATGACGGCTTCGCAGCAGACGCTGAAGCTGCCGAAAAATCCGTCGTTGCGCGAGTTGATGCCGTCGCGCACCGAACTCAAACAATCGATAGGCCCCATCGCGCGCGGCAGCACCATCGGTTTTTTCATCGGCATCATTCCCGGATCGGCGCATATTATTTCGTCATTCATCGCTTATGGCGTCGAACGCCGAATTTCCAAAACGCCGGAGCGCTTCGGCCATGGTGCTATCGAGGGCGTGGCCGCGCCCGAATCCGCGAACAACGCCGCCGCCACCGGCGCGTTCATTCCGATGATGGCGCTGGGCATACCCACCAGTCCGGTCACCGCAGTGATGATCGCCGCAATTATGGTGCACGGCATTGCGCCGGGGCCGATGCTGATTGCACAACGGCCCGATCTGTTCTGGGGCTTTGTCGCCAGCATGTATGTGGGCAACGTGGTGTTGCTGATCTTGAATCTGCCGCTGGTGGGCCTGTTCGTGAGTCTGCTGCGCATCCCCTATGCATACTTGTATCCGTGCATCCTCGCGTTCTGCATCCTCGGCTGCTATTCGGTGAGCAACTCGGTGGTGGACGTATGGATCATGCTGGCGATGGGCGGCATCGGTTACACGCTGCGCAAATTCGGTTTTGATCTGGCACCCGTGGCGCTGGGGCTGGTGCTGGCGCCGATGCTCGAACTGTCGCTGCGGCAATCGCTGGCGATGAGCGGCGGCAGTTATGCGATTTTTGTCGAGCGACCGATTGCCGTGACCATGCTGGTGATCGGCGTGGTGATGATGCTGATCAGTCTCAAGCCGCTGTTGTTCAAGTCGAAGAAAAAAGACTGGCGGTCACAGGTTGGTTTGGACGACGCATCATAAGTATTTGTTTTTATTGATCTTTATTTAATGCCCGCTACCCCGGCATCGGTCCGCGCCGATACCCCGCCGACGTTTGTTTTCCTGATCGCCGTTTTGCTGCTCGGTCAGGCGCTGGGCACGATGGCGACATCCATACTGCCCGCGGTTGCGCCCAAGGTTGCCGCTGACTACCAGATCAGTTCGTCGCTGATCGGGTATCAGGTGAGTTTGATTTCGCTGGCGATGCTTTTTTCGCTGGTGTTCGGCGGCAATCTTGCGGTGCGCTGGGGCGGTTGCCGCGTCAGCCAAATCGGCCTGTCGCTGTGCATCGCCGGATGCATCATCGCGATGATGCCGCATGAAGGATTCATGCTGTTGTCCGCGTTGCCGATGGGGCTGGGTTATGGCCTGGTGTCGCCCGCGACCTCGCAGGTGATGATGCGGTTCACTCCGGCGGCGCGGCGCAATTTCATCTTCTCGCTCAAGCAGACCGGTGTGCCGCTGGGCGGCATCGCCGCAGCGGGCATCGCGCCCGCGATCGCGGTGTGGGCGGGCTGGCAATGGGCGCTGGCGATCAATGCCGTGGCGCTGGCGTTGCTGATGGTGTTGATGGAGCGTGGCCGCGCGCATTGGGACAACGACCGCGATCCCGCGGCCAAGCTGGTCAGCGATCCGTTTGGCGGATTGGGGTTCGTGTGGCGTGACCGTGCGCTGCGCCTGCTCGGCATCGCGGGCGCAGCGTTTGTCATCATGCAACTGGCGCTGACGACCTTCACGGTGATTTTTTTCGTCGAGGAAATGAAACTCGGTCTGGTGCAGGCCGGGTTTATTTTGATGGCGTCGCAAGTGGGCGGCGTGGCGGGACGGCTGTTCTGGGGCTGGGTGGCCGATGTCATGGGCGATTGCTTCAAAGCACTGGCGCTGCTGGGCGCGGTGATGACGCTGACCACGCTGCTGTGCCTTGCGATCACGCCTGCGTGGCCGGTGGCCGCGTCGTGCGCACTGTTTTTTGTGTTGGGCACGACAGCCAGCGGCTGGAACGGCGCGTTTCTGGCCGAGGTTGCGCGGCTTGCACCGGCGCATTCGGTGAGTGCGGCCACTGGCGGCTCGCTGTTCCTGGTGAACATCGGCAAGTTTGTCGGCCCGGTGATGTTCACGCTGGCCTATCAGGCCACGGGCAGTTACGGCAGTGCGTTTGCGCTGATGGCGTTGCCGTCGGCAGCGGGACTGGTGTGCTTGTTGCTGGCGAGGAAGCGAACCGCGCCGGCGGTCAGCGGATGAGCAGGGGTTGTTCGCGCGGCGTGGGGGCTGCCGTCGCGCCGGCGGGTATAACCGCTGCGCCGGAATTTGTAACCGCTGCGCGGTAGCGCTCGTAATGCCGAATCACGGACGGCACGTAGGCGATGGTTTCTGCGTAGGGCGGGATTTTCATGCCGTGCTGCTGCACCGCGCCTTCGCCGGCGTTATAGGCGGCGAGCACCAAATCCAGTTTGTTGGGGAACATCCCCATCAGAAAGCGCAGGTAACGCGCGCCGCCATGCAGATTTTCCAGCGGATCCCAGATATTGCGCACGCCGTAGCGGGCTGCGGTGCCCGGCATCAACTGCATCAGGCCGATGGCGCCGGCGGGGGACTTGGCCTGCGGGTTGTAGCCGGATTCCACTGTAATGATGGCGTGCATCAGCGCCACATCCAGACCGTATTCCGTGGCGACTTGCGCGATCAGCGGCGCGAACTGCGCGCGCATGGCGGCATTGCCGGCGCCCGCGCCGACGCCGATAGAGGTCATTTTTTCCAGCGCCGAATAGTCGAACACTTCGGCCTTGGGGCGCGGGGCTTCCTTCTTGAACAGGAAGTAGCGCGCATCGACCTGGTGATCGCTCAGGTGTGCAACACCCTTGTCGTCGACAAATCCCCAAATATCCGCGGAGCACGGCATGACATAGACGCTCAGCGCGAACGCGCATGCCAGTGATGCGGACAGTTTGCTGAAGATAGCGGCGGCGGGGTGGCGGGACAAGTGGGCTCCTACATGCTGCGGGAAAAGTGAAATTTTATACCAATAAGCCCGAAAGGGAGTGAGGTAAAATCTCACGCTATGTCGGCTAAATTTAGAGGCTTAATCCGGGCATTTGTGGCTTTTGCCTGCATTTTTGCGGCGATAACGGGCAATCCGGCGCGGGCGGCTCTGGATTGCGAGCAGTTGGTCGCGGTGGCGCAGGCCACGGTGAAACTGCGCGATGACGGCCTGTCGCTGAACGCTGTGCTGCGCGACTTCGACAGTGGCGAGGCGGCGAAAAAATTCAACGCGCAGGAAATGAACCTGTTGCGCCAGACCGTGCGCGTGAGCTTCACCAGCGAAGCGTCGGTGTACGAAATTGCAGAATCCTGCAAGGCAGGCGAGCTGGGTCTGCCGAAACCCAAATCCAAACCCTAATTCGTTTTAACTCGTTAACTTAGGAGCAGTACCATGCCGGTTATTTCATCACTCACCCGTTTGCGGGCCTTGGTATTACTCGCCGCCGTGTTGTGCGCGCCGAGCGCACACGCGCAAATCAAAGAGGCCGAACGCACCGGCGGCCCCTATGTGCCCACGCCGCAAGTAGTGGTGGATCAGATGCTGCGCTTTAGCGGCGTGGCCGCGAAAGACTTTGTGATCGATCTGGGTTCCGGCGACGGCGTGATCGTACTGACGGCAGCGCAGCAGATGAAGGCGAGCGGCATGGGTCTGGAAATCGACCCCGCGCTGGTGACGCTGTCGAATGCTTCGGCCAAGAAACTCGGCGTCGCGGATCGCGCCACCTTTCACGTGCAGGATGTGTTCAAGGCCGACCTGTCGCGCGCCACCGTAGTGACGCTATACCTGTTGCCCAGCATGATGATGAATCTGCGCAACAAGATTTACAACGAACTGCGCCCCGGCGCGCGCGTGGTGTCGCATGACTACCACTTCGGCGACTGGGAGGCCGACGACCGCATCACCTTTGACGTGCCGGAAAAAGAGCCGATCAACGGCGTGCCCAGCGCGACGCTCTACCTGTGGACGATCCCGGCCAAAGTGTCAGGGCGCTGGGAGATCAAAGTCGATGGCGCCGACGCCGCGCGCGAGGTCGAGCTGTCGCAGAATTTTCATCGGGTGAACGGCACGCTGCCCAATGCAAAAAGCGTGGGCATTTCCGATGTAGTAGTGAAGGGCGAAGCCATCACCTTTTCGATCTGGAACGGCTCGGTGCGGCATCACTATCGTGGCACGGTAAGGGGCGGTGTGATGGGCGGGATGGTGAATCTGGATGGGAAAGAGGCGAAGTGGCAGGCGGTGCGGATGGGGCAGAAATAGTTGTAGCCAACTACAACTGGGGATATTTACGAAAGTCGGTAAATCTACATTAAATCAATATGTTGTGAATAATCCCTCGGGTAAGAAAACTCTTGACGGCGATGTACCACGTGATGCATTATTATTCCGTACGAAAAAAAACCTCCTCCATCGGTTTTGGACGCCGATGCCCAAAGGCACTGTCAGGACGTATAGGATATTGGAATTCCTATGCGAGGGAACCGCGACAGGCGCCAGTGGTGGAGGCTAAGGCACTAGTGCATGAAAACCCCGCTTTTGCGGGGTTTTTCATTTTTCCCGCAACCACATTCTTAAACCACTACAGCTTGTGGATTAAGCCGGATTTCCAACGAATTCTAGTGGCGGGTTTTTTATAACGCAACA
>VFLF01000798.1 GCA_009885185.1 Nitrosomonadales bacterium
GAGCGGCCTCACCACGGGGATGAATCCCGCACATTCCCACCCTATGTGAAGGACGCCGCCGGCCACGACACCGAAGACTCCGCTTACTTCATGTCGATCAATCGCGGCAAGCGTTCGATCACCATCGACATCACCACGCCGCGCGGTCAGGAACTCGTCAAGGCGCTCGCCGCGAAATCCGACGTGCTGGTTGAAAATTACAAGGTCGGCGACCTGAAGCGCTACGGACTGGATTACGAAGCCATCCACGCCGTGAACCCGCGCATCGTGTATTGCTCGATCACGGGCTTCGGCCAGACCGGGCCTTACCGCAACCGGCCCGGCTACGACTACATTTTTCAGGCGATGAGCGGCTTGATGAGCCTTACCGGCGGGCCCGATGAACTGCCCGGCGGCGGCCCCGCCAAGGTCGGCCTCGCCATTTGCGACGTGATCACCGGCATCTACTCAAGCTTTGCCGTGATGACCGCGCTGGCCGAGCGCGAGAAATCAGGCACGGGCCAGCACATTGATATGTCGCTGCTCGACACCACGATTGCCACCATTTCGCACATCAACATGAACTACCTCGTCGGTGGCATCATCCCCAAACGCATGGGCACCGGCCATCCGAGCATAGTTCCGTATCAAATGTTCCAGGCCAAAGATGGCCCGATGGTGGTGGCGGTCGGCAACGACGGCCAGTTTGCGAAACTGTGTGCGCTGCTGGGATATCCGGAGTTGCCGCAAGACCCGCGATTTCTGACCAACCCGCTGCGCGTCGCGAATCGCGACGCACTGGTTCCGCAACTCGAAGCCGCGTTTGCGACGAAATCCGCCGATGAATGGATCAATAGTCTGACGCAGCTCGGCGTGCCTTGCGGCCCGCTCAACAATATCCAGCAGGTGTTTGACGATCCGCATGTGCAGTCGCGCGGCATGCAGGTAAAGATTCCGCATCCGCGTGCGGGTTCCGTGCCGGCGCTGGCCAATCCCGCGCGGCTGGCGCAAACCCCGCCGCAATACGAGCGCCCCGCGCCGGCGCTGGGCGAGCACACAGGCGAAATTTTGAGCGGCGTGCTGGGACTGTCGCAACTGGAAATCGAACAACTCGCTGCCGAGAAGGTGATCTGATGCGCATCGCGAAGCTCCCGGTGATTGCAAGCGTGCTGACCGCCATGTTACCTGCGATCACGGCAGCACAAACCTATCCTCTCAAGCCCGTACGATTGGTCGTCCCCTTCGGCGTGGGCGGTCCGGGCGACGCCATCGGCCGCATGATCGGTCGGCAGTTGACCGACAGCCTCGGCCAGCCGGTGGTGATCGACAATCGCAGCGGTGCAACCACGATCATCGGCACCGAACTCGTGGCGAAATCCGTGCCCGATGGGCACACCCTGCTGCTGATCTCGACCACGCACGCAGTCAATCCAAGCCTGTTTCCAAAGCTGCCTTACGATCCCATGAAGGATTTCGCGCCGGTCACGCTGATTACCGCGACACCTTTCATGCTGGGCGTGCATCCTTCCGTGGCCGCGAACTCTGTTACCGAATTCGTCGCCATTGCCCGCAACAAACCGGGATCGCTGAATTACGGTTCGTCCGGCGCGGGCAGTTCCATACACCTGACCACGGAATTGCTCAAATCGGTAGCAAGCATTCAGATGACGCATGTGCCATATAAAGGCAGCGGTCCTGCGTTCATCGATCTGATCGCCGGACAGATACAGTTGTTGTTCAGCAGCACGGTATCGACCCTGCCCCACGTGAAAAGCGGCAAGGTGCGCGGCCTCGCCATCACCAGCCTCAAGCGCGCGCAGGCGCTTCCGGAGATGCCAACCATCGCGGAGTCCTATCCGGGCTTCGAATCCAGCTCGTGGTTTGGTTTACTGGTTCCCGCGAAAACGCCGCAGGCCGTGATAGACCGTCTGCTGAAAGACACGCGCGCCGCGCTGAAAGCGCCCGACGTTAATCAAACACTGTTGAACCAGGGCGCGGAGCCAAGTGGATCGTCACCCGCCGAGTTTGGCGCGTACTTTCAGACAGAAATTCACAAGTGGGCGAAGGTCATCAAGTCATCCGGCATCAAGCTTGAGCAATAACAACCGCCACCGCGATCAAGCAGGTTTCTCGCCCCGGATCTGCACGCGATGCATCATGCGGCGCGCGTTCGAGTCGAACGGCTCGCGGCGATGAATCAGGCAGCTGTTGTCCCACATCAGTGTGTCGCCCAGCTCCCACACCTGCTCCCATACCAACTCGGGCCGCGACGCATGCGCCCATAGCTGATCCAGCAGGCGTTCGCTTTCATCCAGCGGCAACCCCAGAATATAGGCATTACGGCGGCGGCCCAGATACAGCGCTTTGTTGCCGGTGACCGGATGCGTGCGGAACACCGGGTGATGCGCGCCAGGTGCGTTGCGCGGATCGGTCACTTCGTCGAAACCTTTGCGGCGTTGCCCGGCGCTGTTATAGGTTTCGTCGTGGATCAGCATTTTGCCTTCGAGCTTTTGCCTGAGTGCTACCGGCAGTGTGTCATACGCGCGATATTGGTTGGCGAAAAACGTGTTGCCGCCGCTCGCCGGCAGTTCCAGCGCGTGCAATATCGCAAACGTCACCGGCCGGTCGCGGTACGACATGTCGGTATGCCAGATCGCCTCGCCCGCGCCCAGATTGCCCATGGGCGTGCCGTCCTCGACGATATTCGAAATGCAAACAATATCCGGGTAATCCGCGAGAAACGGCTTGCCGATGATGCTCATGCCCGGCGGCTCCAGCTCGCCAAGGCTTTTGCCCAAGGCAACCAGTTGCGCATCCGTCAGAGGTTGCTTACGCACGCGCACCACCAAGTGATCGCGCAGCGCGGCTCGCAGCGTGCCAACGCTGTCGGCGTCCAGCCCCTGCAAATCGACGCCGCGCACCTCGGCGCCGCACGCCTTGCCCGACGGGATGATCTCGGCGCGCGGGCTGACTTTTTGTAGTGTTGCGGTAGACATCTCAAATTTTCCTCGAAGATTGAATCATACGATTAACGGATTTCAGTGCCGCCGCAAAAATTCCAGCGCAATCCGCGCACAATCATCCGGCGCGGTAGCGCCGACGTGATAGCCATCCACCGGCAGCGCGACGATTTCCGCCTGCGGCAGTTTCTCGCGATAGATATCCATATCCGACCGGGTGTACGAGCGACGCGGTGATTCGGTGGTGAGTACCAGCGCCGGGCATTTCACTTCGTTTAGCGTTGCGCCGACGTCGATACTGCTGACCCAGCGCATGTAGGCGCGCACGGTTTCGATGCGTGTTGCGCCCATCAGATTCACCCACCACTCGAAGCCTTCGGGCGGCATGCGCGTACCCAAGCGCGCGGGCATGGTGTCGCGCGCCCAGCTTTTGACGCCGTGCGCCTCCATGTGCGCGAGCCAGCCGCTCGGTTTGGGCGGATCGAGCGGCACCGAGGCGAGTGTGAGTGTTTTGACCAGCGCGGGTTTCAAGCGCGCGAGTTCTATCGCCACCAGCCCGCCGCTTTTCGCGCCCATCACATGCGCGCTGCCATTGCCGAATTCGGTGATGAGTTTCGCCGCGTGTGCCACAAAATTTTGCGTGCTGAACGCATTGACATCCGGCACCGCGCTGGATTGCCCGAAGCCCTGCTGATCGAATCGAATCACGCGATAGCGCCGCGCCAGATGCGGCACCCACGCGCGCCATGCGGGCGTGCTTTCGGTGAAGCCGTGAATCAGCAGCACGGTTTCCGGCGTAGCCCACGGATCGGTGTAGTCGTTGATTTCGTAGTAGAGCTTGCAACCGGCAATTTCAAGGAATGGCATATCGTAAGTATTTGTTTTTAAACTATTATTTTCGTGTCTTGATGATCTTCGCCCACTTCGCCATATCCGCGCGAATGATCGCGTCGAACTCGGCAGGCGTGTTGCCGATGGCGGTTGCGCCTTCGCCTACCAGCGCCGGTTGGATATCCGGCGAGCGGATAATTTTCACCAGTTCGCGATTCAACCGCTCGATAATCGCGCGCGGCGTGCCTGCGGGCGCGAGGATGCCGTTCCAGCCGCGCGCTTCGTAGCCGGGCAGCGTATCGGCGATCGGCGGCACATCGGGCAGCGGCGCGACGCGCTGCTTCGATCCCACGCCCAACGCGCGGATGCGCCCCGCCTTCACCTGCGGCACTGCCGATCCCACCGAGCCCAGCAGGTAAAAATCGATTTCGCCCGACACCACTGCCGTCATGCCCTGCGGCGAGCCTTTGAACAACACTTGCGTGAATTTGTAGCCCGCTATCTCTCCAAGCAGGTCCGCCGCCAACGCGCCCATGCTGCCCAAGCCCACCGCGCCATGGTTCAATCCGCCGGGCTTGGCTTTGGCGTGTGTGATGAATTCCGCCATATTGCGCGCGGGCATTTGCATGCCCACGATCAACACCGGCGCCACCGCGCTCACCAGCGTGATCGGCACAAAGTCCTTTACCGTGTCGTAGGGAATATCGGGAAACAGCGACGGGTTGGTGACATGCGACGGAAACGCCATCAGCAGCGTGTGGCCGTCGGGTGCAGCCTTGGCGACGTTCTGCGAACCGACAATGCCGCTGGCACCCGGCCGGTTATCGATCACCACCTGCTGGCCGAGTGAATCACTCAGCTTGGGCGCGATGCTGCGCGCGAGAATATCGGTGACGCCGCC
>VFLF01000399.1 GCA_009885185.1 Nitrosomonadales bacterium
GAGCGGCCGGGTATCAGCGCGAGTTTTAACGATATCGACGGCAAGCCGCTGGTGATGCAAATGAACGGCGCGGCCAAATGGAAGCAAGCGATGACCGCGCTGGGTTTTTACGACAGGCTGATGGCTGCGGGGTTTGCCGAGCTGGGCGTGGTGATCGGCAACGATGAAAAACGCGTGACGCTGCTGAAAACGCTGGATGGATTGTTCGCCACCGGCCCGCGCGACAAGTGGGTGAAGATACTGCGCGAGGCGGATATTGTTGCAGCACCTATCAACACGCTGCTCGAAGCAGCGGAAGACCCCGATGTGCTGGCCAACGGATACATCACCGAAGTTGAATACCCCAAGCACGGCAAAAAGTTGAAGGTGCATGGCTCGCCGTGGCAGTTCTCCGAAACGCCGGCGAAGATCGGCGTCGCGCCGGAACTGGGCGAGCACAACGAAGCCGTGTTAAAAGAAATCGGCTACAGCGCAGAGCAGATACAGGGGTTTCGGGACCGCAAGGTGATCTGATATTTCCCTGGGTCATTCCCGCGCGGGCGGGAATCCATGCAGTGTTCCATATGGCATGCAGCGCCCCTAACCTACCTTCCCCCAAGGGAAGGGGGTACCCGCCTGCGCGGGAATGACGTGGTATGTGTTGAGTTGTATAAGAGTCGGTTAAATTCCATTTTGACATCACTGGAGAAAAGCATCATGGCAAGACTGGAGTCGATTACAAAAAAAGATCAAGTGCCGGCGGAGCATCAGGCCATCGCCGAAAAGGTTATCAAAAGCCGCGGTTCGATTCACGGGCCTTTCACGATGCTGATGCATTGCCCGCCGCTCGCCGAGCACCTGGTGGGGCTGGGCGGCTATGTGCGTTTCGAGGGCAAACTCGATAAACGCGTGCGCGTGCTGGCCGCGATGACGGTGGCGCGCGAGTTTGATGCGGTCTACGTATGGGGCGCACAAACCGGCTCCGCGCGCAGCCAGAAAGTGCCGGAATCCACCATCACAGCGATCCGCGAAAAACACTCGCGCGGCCTGCCGCCCGAAGACGCGCAGATCGTGGATTTCACCCGCGACCTTATCCACAAGCATCGTGTCGATGGGGCAGTCATGAAGGCACTGCAACAGCGTTTCGGCAACGAGCAACTGGTTGAGTTGACCGGCACCATCGGCTACTACACCCTGCTGGTGATGACGGCGAACGCCTGCGAACTGGAGGCGGGCGAGGGCGCGGAAGTGTTGCAGTCGTAGTACGTGTAGCACACGAACCAATCTGTCGTACGTAGGATGGGTGAAACCCATCACCAACCCTGTTTCCATTGTGATGGGTTTCACCCATCCTACGTACGTTTCGCTGGAATGATGAGGTATCTACAGGATTAACCCATGCTGATAATCGATTCACAAATCCACATCTGGCAAAACGGAACCATGAGTTCCCATCATCGCCAGATTCCAACCTATTCCATCGAGGCGGCGCTGGCCGAGATGGCTTCGGCGGGCGTTGATGGCGCGGTGATCCATCCGCCCAGCGCGTTTGGCGAGCCGTCCAATGCCTACGCCGTTGAGGCCGTGCGTCTGCACCCGGATAAATTCTGCATCCTCGGCCACTTCGATCTCACCAGCCCGGATCGTGAAAGCATTGTCGCGAATTGGCACAAACGAACGGGCATGCGGGGCTTTCGCTTTACGTTTAGCGAGCCGCATCAGAAGTCGTGGTGGACCGATGGCTTGCTCGACTGGTTCTGGAAGGCCTGCGAGAAAGCGGATATGCGCGTGGGGCTGCTGGCCAGCGGCGGCAACATCACGGCGCTGGGAAATATCGCTCGGCGGCATCCCGGCTTGAAGCTGCACATTGACCATATCGGGCGCGGCGGCGGCAGGGCCGCGGTCAAGGACGATGCTGCCTATGCCGACCTTTCGGAGATGCTGGCGCTTGCCAAATTGCCCAATGTCGCGGTCAAGCTGTCGGGCGCGCCGAGCACCTCCAGCGAGTCTTATCCGTATAAAAATATCCACGGTTATTTGCGCCAGATCATCGAGGCGTTCGGGCCGGAGCGCTGCTTCTGGGGCACCGATATCACGCGCATGCCGATTACCTATCGGCAATGCGTGACGATGTTCACCGAAGAAATGCCGTGGCTTAAAGGCCGCGATCTTGAACTGGTCATGGGCGGCGCTTTTGTGCAATGGCTAGGCTGGAAACGCTCCGCTGTCTGATTCACACTCTCTTTATTAACGTTAAGGAAAAAACATGCGTCTGCCCAAACTGACTTACGAAGCCTACAATCCGCGCCAGAAGGAAGTGGCCGATAAACATAACGCCCGTCGTGATCGTATCGCCGGCCCTTACGATGTGTGGATTTACAGCCCGGAGTTGTTCGAGAAGGTTTCCGCCGTCAGCAACTACATGCGCTTTGACTGCGGATTGCCGGTGAAGCTGCGCGAGTTCGGCATACTGGTGACGGCGCGCTATTGGGATGCGGAGTTTTCATGGAACGCGCATGTCGATAAGGCGCTGGCCGCTGGCATTCCGGCGGACGTGGTGAACGATCTGGCTGCCGGCAAAAAGCCCAATTTCAAGGCCGACGACGAGCGCATTTATTACAACTTCGCCATGGAGGCGCTCGAAAAGCATTTTGTCAGTCAAAAAACATTTGACGAGGCGCGGGCGCATTTCGGTGAAAGAGCGCTGGTCGATCTGATCGGCTCGGTGGGGTATTTTTCCATGTTGCAGATTTGCCTGAACAGCGCCGAAGTCGATGTGCAAAAAGATCGCAAGCCGCCGTTTGCGAATGTGGGCGGGTATAAGAAATTGGATTGAGTCGTGAATCCAGTGCGTACTATGATCCGAAGGATCTGATCAAATTCGAGAGGTTACAAAATGGATTTAGGCCTGAAAGGTAAACACGCCATCATCACCGGCGGCAGCCAAGGCATCGGCAAGGCGATAGCGCGGGAGTTCGCCCGCGAAGGCGTCAACGTGGCCATCGTCGCACGCAGCATGGATAAACTCTTGGCCACTGCAAAGGAACTCAGCGCCGAAACCGGCGGACGCGTCATTGCACTGGCGGCGGATGTCACCAGCAAGGCGCAGGTCGAGGCGATGGTCGCGGAAGCGGCCGCGCAATTCGGCGGACTGCATATCCTGGTGAATAGCGGCGCGTCGCCGGGCGGATCCGCCGGCGGCAGCGGGGCCATCGAATCTGTCATCGATGACGTGCTGTTGAGCGATTTCAATGTGAAATACATGGGGGCATTGCGCTGCGCCCGTGCCTCAGTTCCGCACATGAAGCGAGCCGGATGGGGGCGCATCATTAGCATCGGCGGCAGCAACGCGCGCAGTAGCGGAAACTTAAGCGCCGGTGTCCGCAACGCCGGGCTGGTGCATTACACCAAAACCC
>VFLF01000359.1 GCA_009885185.1 Nitrosomonadales bacterium
CGTCAACGCCACTGCCATGCCCAGTAACCAGGCAGACGCCCTCTCGATTTCCAGCACTGAATGGGTATTCACGGCGCGTGCTGGGCGGGGGGGGGAGTGATGAGACATAGGCTTCCTCAATACGAAGGGGGTCAACACTAATATGACCAAGGTTGAACAGAGGCCGATCACAATGGAAATGGTGACAGCATCTGCAGCGGGGATGCCCAGTTTGCCCAGCACAAATACAGCGGCCAGTTCGCGTACGCCCCAGCCCCCGATGGTGATGGGCAAACTTGCGGCAAAGCTGATCAACGCCGCGGCCGCAAACGCAGATAACAGGGGTATTTCAGGGCGAAGGGCAAGTGCTCCTAGGACAAAGCTGCCCAGAACCAGCGCTTGGCCAGCGGCCGTCAGGGCCGCAATCCAGGCAACGCGGGAAAGGTTGGATTTTGTCAACACCTGCTTGGACAAACTCGCCTCAAAACGGGATCGCCCCAGCCATAAACTGAATACCCCACCGGCCAAGACCAACAAGACAATGTCCAGCAGGGGAATAAACTGGAAAAAGCTGGCCACCATGGACTGCCCAAGCAAATAGACCCCCCCCAGAAATGCCAGCGTACCGCTAATGATCGCCAACAGAGCACGCTCGTAGCCTGCCAGACTGGCGTTCACCACTGGCGAAACACCAAAATTGCGCAGAACAGCTTGACGTCCGGCAACTTGCCCGAACAGGGAAATCATGACCAGCCCCGCCGCATGACCGGCCAGGCTCGCGCGCGAAGCAACGGCCCACGGCACGGGGATGGCGAAATGCGCCAGTACCCGCCAGAAACGGAATGCGACCAGCCACAAATTGGCGCTTAGCAACAAGAGGATGAGGCCCAAGCTGACCAGCGGAAACTGGGTCAGTCTGGCGACAACTACTTCTGCACCCGATAGCCACAACACCAGCGCCAGCAGTATTAGTGCTACAACGATTTTAGTTATATAGCGGATTGGCAAGCGATGCGGTTTGATCATGGATTTTCCAACGCCAGAAACATCATTCATACACCTCGTCATGGCGGTATCTCTGCCGAGTATTCACAGTGCGCCTGCAAAATTACCGTTGCGCACCGCGGTAAAACGAGATGATGTCGTCGGTAGCAAGTACGCGCCCCATCTTTATACCCATGAAGAAAAGGTTTGAAGCGCCATCGCTGCCAAATCCGCGCGGTATAAATCGATCAAACCACCGAACGAACATGAAGGGAGCCGAAAGCATAATTCCCAACACCCGGCTCCTAGTCAGCCCCCAAAAAAAGTATCGGATAGACCATTGCAACGTCCATCCAGGCCCCCAAACGACGCCGCTGTCGATCAAGTCGAATTTGCGAAAAAGCCAGCGATGCCCGCTTTCGCTGAACCGCTGAAAATCGAATCGGCCTTCATGAACCTGCTGCATGAAGGGTGTCTCTGAATAGACGAGTCCTCCGTCGCTCAAAACTCGATGCATTTCATCCACAACTTGCTCGGGCACGATGACATGTTCCAGTACGGCTTGTATCCATACTCCATCGACACTCCCGTCGGCAATGGGGATTTGATGGGCATCCGCCACAAATTGCACTTGCTCTGTGCGGTAAATATCAAAGGCGATGAGATCAACATCGGCTGCTTCGTAAAGCGACTCTGATCCATCGCCGATCATGCCAGCGCCAACAATCAACACGCGTGGCCGCCGGTTTTTGCACTCATTCCGTAGTAAATGCAAAAATTGCTGCGCATTGGCTGCTGCAACCCGGTTAGCGCCGCTAATGAAACGTGAAATCGCGCGCAATGCCGGATGACGCCTCCGTGGCACAGGCGATACGATACCGACATCGTCGTGAGAGATAGAACGCAATGGCAGAAGGATAGGCACTCCTTCGTATATCTTAAATTTCCGGGCAGGTGACGAACAATCAATCAATGCCCCAGTCTCATCAAATGAAACAGTCAGCCGTGCACCATCGTCTGGCGAGATAAGGACATGAGCAAATTCCTCGAGTTTGCAAAGCATTAC
>VFLF01000436.1 GCA_009885185.1 Nitrosomonadales bacterium
CGGATGTCTTCGCCGGTGTAGACGGCAAACACCCCGGGGATAGCCCGCGCGGCAGCAGTGTCGATGGAAACGATGCGCGCGTGCGCCGGTGTGCCACGCGCCACTTTCGCGTACAGCATGCCGGGCACACGCAGGTTATGCACATACTCGGCGCGGCCCGTGACCTTGGCCTGCGCTTCAAGGCGCGGGATGGAACGTCCGACGGCGGCAACAAAAGTCGTCATTCTATAAATTATTCAATAAAAACATATAGTTATGAAGAAACGGCCGCGCGCACCGCACGCCCCACATACACACGCAGCAACTCTCGTTTGAAGGCCGACGATCCACGCACGTCCGCCGCGAGTTCCACTTCTGCGGCGGCGGCCTCGCCGCATCGTGCTAGCGTCGCTGCATCCAGCGCGGCACCCCGCAACACTTTTTCCGCCGCCAGCAAGCGCACCGGTTTATCCGTGGCGGCGCTCACCACCAGGCGAATCTCGGAAACCATGTTCGACTCCAGCCTGAGCGCTGCCGCGACGCCCAGTGTCGGCCAATCATCGGCTGAACGCGTGGTGATCTTCATGTAAGCCGCGCGCCATCCCGCCTGCGGCGGCACGATCAGTTCGGCGATGAGTTCGTTGTCCGCCAAGGCGGTTTCGTAATAGCCGGTGTAAAGGTCGCTCACCGCCAGCGTGCGTTCACCGGACGGCGATAGCGTGCGCACCTGCGCGCCCAGTACCGTCAGCACCGGCGGCAGATCCATGTGCGGATCGCCATGGGCCAGATGCCCACCCAGCGTCGCCACATTGCGCACGCGCACATTAGACAATGTTTTCAACGTTTGAATAATGACAGGCGCGGCGCGCTTTGCGTCCACGGAACGCGCCAGCGATGTGAGCGTCGCCAGCGCGCCGATACGCAAGCTGCCGTCGCCTTGCAGGCTTATGTCCAAGTAAGCGGGTTCTACGCCACGCAGGCTGACTAGCCGGGTCGGCTGAAACACACCAGCTTTCATCATCAACATCAAAGCGGTGCCGCCCGCAATGGCTCGTGCGGACGATGCCTCCATCAGCGTGACCGCCTCGTGCAGTGTGCGCGGCTCGGCAAGTTCAAACGGCGTCATGCAACCGCCCGTGCAATAACGATCATAATGACGTGGATCTTGACGTCTGACATTTGGCGTAGGAAAAAGATGAAATCAGGATGAAGGCAAGATGATGGTTGTTGCGCTTCGCGCATTGCCGCCAGGCAACACGCCGACCGCCACTCTACTGGCAGACGCGGCGAAAGGCAATGCGCGCCGCGCATGAAAAAATCCCCCGCGGCTCGCGCCCACGGGAGATTTTTTCTGGGTCGATGCTCGGCTCGCGTACTCAGTTGATACTCAGTCCGCGTATACACCTGCCTTCTTGATAATAGGGCCCCATTTTTCGATTTCGGCTTTAAGATGGTTACGCAGTGATTCCGGGGTGGCCTTGCTTAACGGAACCGGTTCGGCGCCGAGTTCGGCGAGCCTCGCTTTGAATGTTGCATCCTGAACCGCCACTTGCAACGCAGAGACGAGTTTGTCTAGAACTGGTTTCGGCGTGCCTTTGGGCGCATACATGCCAAACCAGACAGCTACGTCAAAATTCTTTAGGCCCTGCTCAGCGAGTGTCGGGATTTCCTTGAGCGAGGGCACCCGCTGAGAAGAGGTTACGCCATACGTCTTGACAGTACCAGCCTTGATCTGTGCCGTCGTGTTGGTAGTCTGGTCGCACGTGAGATCGACCTGCCCGCCGATCAGATCGCTCATGGCTGGTGCGGTGCCTTTGTAGGCGATGGTCGTGAGGTCTGTTTCCACGCGGCTCATAAACAATAGTCCGCAGAGATGCGAAGCAGAACCAATCCCGGAATGGGCGAAGTTAAGCTTCTCCTTGTTGGCCTTCATGTAAGGCAACAGTTCCTTCAGATTGTTGGGCGGCAGTGCTTTTTTACCCAACAGGGTCATCGGCACGTCCGCTACCTGCCCAATGTATTCAAAGTCGTTCAGAGTGTCATAGGGAAGCTTGCGATACAGCGCGGGCGAGGTCGACATTCCGATATGCATGAGCAGCAACGTGTAGCCGTCGTTCTTGGCTTTGGCGACCTTGTTGATGCCGATGGTGCCGCCCGCACCTCCCGCGTTATCAACTACTATTGTTTGTTTTAGCGTAGAAGTAAGGGCAGCACCCAGATTGCGTGCGAGAACATCGGTGGGACCACCGGCAGCAAACGGCACAATGAGCGTAACAGCCTTGCTGGGGTAATCCTGAGCCATTGCACCAGTGATCAACAACAACGACGATACACACAGGGAAAGTCTGAAGATCATGATTTAACTCCTTAGCCAAGTCATTCGACGAAACACGCGGCAGTCGCTGATCTAGGAACTTAAGAGCGAGTACCCTTTACGGTGATAGATGCACATCACAATCAGTCCCGGTAAGCACTTAACCACCGACACGCTTTGGCAGAATACGCCATAACATTATTGCCCGTCGAATAGAACAGTAAGTATTTGTTTTTAAAGATTTTTTTACACACAACATCCTCGTAGTATTGAGGTGCATGGTTAGCGGCAGCAGAACGCGTCAGTGAAGTCAGCGTCGCCAACGCGCCAATGCGCAAGTTGCCGTCGTCTTGCGTGCTTATGTCCGAGTGAGCGGGTTCTACGCCGCGCAGGCTGACCAGTCGGGCCAGCTGAAATACACCGGCCTACATCATCAGCATCAAAGAAAATCCCCCGCGGCATACGCCAGCGGGGGACAAGTCAAACCGGTATTCAGACGAAGAATCAGTCCGCGTAGACGCCGGCCTTTTGGATAATCGGTTCCCATTTGGCGATTTCCGCCTTGAGGTGTTTGGCCAGTGAATCCGGCGTGGCCTTTTCCTTGCTCACCGCCTGCGCGCCGAGTTCGGCTATGCGCGATTTGAACTGCGCGTCCTGCACCGACGCCTGCAACGCCGCCACTAGTTTATCCAGCACCGGCTTGGGTGTCCCCTTGGGCGCATACACACCATGCCACACCGACACATCAAAACCCTTCATGCCCTGCTCGGCCAGCGTGGGCACCATGGACAACGACGAAATGCGCTGTTGCGTGGTCGTTCCGTAAACCTTGACGCGGCCGGATTTGATCTGCGCGGTGGTGTTGGTGGTTTGATCGCACATCAGATCAATCTGCCCGCCCATCAGCGCGGTCAACGCGGGCGCGGTGCC
>VFLF01000466.1 GCA_009885185.1 Nitrosomonadales bacterium
CCTTGGCGCCAACGGACGTTCCCGCGCCCGGCCCCAGAATCGCGGTGCCCACCGCCGCACCGGCAAGCGCTGCGCCCGTGGGCAGTACCATGGGCGAATCCAGCGTGCCGCTAACGTTCAACGGAACGGTCGCCGCGGTTACAGAACCGGCGTTAACTTGCGCATTGAGCCGCCCGGACAACGACTTGTCCGCACCGATAGCCACGTTGCCGTCCGCAGCCAATGATCCCGATGCCACTTTGAGATTGCTGAAGCGCTGCACACCACGTTCCATCACCAGATGCCCTGACAGTTGATCGAAACGCGTCTCCCCGCTCGAATCCTTGGTCAGCAGACTGGTAGCGGCTTTGCGGATATCCACACCGCGCAGCACGCCGTTATGTATCTGGAACGGCGTTTCCACACGCAGCGCGGCACCCAGTTGCGCGAACGAGTTGGTGTTGGCACTAATCACCGGCTTGGCAGCGAGACGTCCACTAATACGCGCGTTCGGCGAGAACAACGCCGCCAGTGCATCCACATCCAGTTGATTCACATCAAAGTTGCCGCGCAGTTGCACACCCTTGGCCCACGCCAGCGTGCTGTTGCCACTCACCGTCCCGCCATACAGGCGCGCCACCGCGCTGCTAGTTTTAAAGTCCGTGGCCGTCGCGATGCCCTTGATGGTCAGCTCGTCGAACAGCACCGGCGGCCCCAGCGGCAGCCGCCACGACTTGGCAAGAATCTCTATCGCGTGACGCCCGCCGTCGAGCTTGATGTTTGCGGTGAGCTTGCCGTCCTTGGTGGTCACCACAACCTGTTCCGGCTCGCTGCGTTCGTTCATGGCGACCGCGGTGTCGAACGGACCAAACGCGTTCTTGCCCAACAGCAGCATGGCATCCTCCACCTTCACGCGCCCCACGCGCACCGCCGCTGGACGCGGCGGCGCCTTGGGATCGGTTTTGCCCAACACCGCAAGCTTGTCGAGACCGCTTTGCGTGAGTTGCACGCCGCTCAACTCCACGTAGCGAATCACCTTGGTCTCGCCCAGCAGCGACCACACATCCGGCGCAATCACCAGCTTCGCGACTTTCACATCGCCCGTCTTGCCGATATGGATGCCATCGGCGGTCACGTGCGGCGTGGGTAAGGCAAACGCGCGCAGCCGCGCGATGGTCACCGGCTCCTTCAACCTTGCGGACAACTCCTGCTCGATGCGCGGCCGGTAATCATCGACCGACATCACCAGCGGCAGCGCCGCCAAAACCGCCAGCAGCAGCGCGACACCTATCCCGATGCGCTTAACCCATTTCATGGCAACCCCAGAGTAACTACGTGAGTAACATTGACCGAACCCGGCCAAATGACTAAAATGCGCGCAGTTTTCAGTAGTTTACCGAATATTCCCCGATAGCTCAGTTGGTAGAGCGCACGACTGTTAATCGTAAGGTCCCTGGTTCGAGCCCAGGTCGGGGAGCCACTCATCCTTCTTTAATCTGAACTGTTGCAGTCGCCATGGTCATTTGCCTATGGCGGCAGTTCCAGCTACCATTTGCCTCGCGTGTCTTTGTCAAAAGACGCAAAAAACCAAACACCGGGAACGAGGTAGATCATGGCCGAAGAAGGAAAAACCAAAGTCGTCATTCTGACCCGCAGCTACCGTATCAAGGGATTTATCCACCTTCTACCGGGTGCTCGCGTGACTGATTACCTTGTTGACTCCAAGGATTTTCTTGCGGTAACTGACGCTGAAATCTGGGAAATGGGCGGACGCCAGGTACTCGCAGCTCCGTTCATCAACATCAGCCGCGATCATATCGAGATTGTGACGCCGGAAAACAATTAGTCGGTCGATTGATCCCGTGCCTGATAACCGCTACCACCCGTAACCTGTCCGCCGATAACGCGGAAACATTAAAATAGCGGCGTGAATACGTCCGCTCTTTTCATACCGAAACCCGCGCACCATTCGTGGCGCTTGCTGCTCGCAATTGCCGCCATCGCATTTGTCGTTGCCGAGGGTACGTACCATATCGGGGCCGTGGCGGCACTCGATGAAGTGTATTCCGATCTTTGGCACCGACTCGCCGGCAAGCGTTACGAGCCCGCGCACGTGGCGCTGGTCGAGGTGGATGAAGTCTCTCTGTCGAAAAACGAAGACCCGCTAGCTTTTTGGGCGCCCGCGCACGCGCGCGCGCTGGCCACGCTGCGCGAGGCTGGTGTCAAGTTGGTTGGCGTGGATTTTTTGTTTTCGATCACGCCGGAAACCTGGTTGCAAAAATACAAGCTGTCCAATGCCGAGGGACTCAAAAATTACGATCTGTCTTTCCGGCAGGAGTTGAACGCGGGAAAAACCGTGCTGGTGGGCGCGGTGAGCCACGGTGAAAAAGGACAAAACGACAATTTTCTTTTGCCACATACGGAATACCTGCTGTCGCTGCCCAATACCGACATCACGTCTTACATCGGCCTCGCCGATTTGGTGGTGGACAACGACGGCACGACGCGCCACTACGCCATCGCGCCCAAACTCAAACTCGACGCGGATACTGCCAAGGGCGCTCCGCGCCTCACGCTGGCCGCGCTGCTCGCTGCACATGCAACCCGTCAGCCCGCGACGGCCAGCGAGTGGCAATTCGCGGGGCGCCGCATGGATACCAACAGCGTGAACGCCATCAGCTACGCCGGCCCCCCAGGCACCATCCCGCGAATTTCGTTTCACAAGCTGCTGGAGGACAACGCGGCGCGAACTCCGGAGATCGCGGCGCTGCGCGGCAAGGTTATCATCATCGGCGGCAACTACGAAGGTATGAACGATCTGCACGGCACGCCGTACAGCAACGGCAAGTTCGCGCGCCAGAAATCCTTCATGACCGGTCCCGAGATACAGGCCAACGTGGTGGAGACGCTGCTGTCCGGGCGCGCCACCACGCCCGCGCCGGATGCCCTGCGCTGGATTATCGCAGCCCTCGTGCTGCTCAGCGCCATCGCCATCATGCTGCGCGCCAGACCGCTGCTCGGTCTGGCGGCAACGGGTGCGGGCGCCCTGCTCGCGCTGTGCATCGGCTACGCCGCGTTTCACCAATTCTGGCTATTTCCAGCGGCGCATATGCAACTGGGGCTTGCCACAGGATTCCTGATGGTGCTGGGTCTGCGCTTGTCGCGCGAGGAGCGCGACAAGGCGCGCATCCGCAGCATGTTCCAGGGGTATGTGTCCGACGACGTGGTCAATATGCTGCTCGACAGCGGCAAACCCCTCGATATGGGCGGCCAGACCATGAACATCAGCGTGCTGTTTTCCGACATACGCAATTTCACCACCATCACCGAGAAACTCTCCGCTCACGAAACCGTCGAATTTCTGAATGTCTACTTTTCGCGAGTCATCGACGTTATACGGGCTGAAGGCGGCAGAATTGACAAGTTCATCGGCGATGCGGTGATGGCGGAATTCGGCGTGCCCTATCCCTTTCCCGACCACGCCGCGCGCGCGCTGCGGGCCGCCGCGGGCATGCGGCGGGTTGCCGAGGATTTCAAGGGCTGGATGAACGAGCGATTTCCGGACAGGGGCATCCCGGAATTCGGCATTGGCATAGGCATCCACTCCGGCAACGCTGTCGTCGGCAACATCGGATCGGAATCACGCAAGGAATTTACCGCAATTGGTGACACAGTTAACATTGCAAGCCGCCTGGAGGGAGAGACAAAGAACCTCAGTTGCGTTATCGTAGTCAGTGCGCAGACAGTGCATGCGGCGGGCGACATGGTAGTGACCGGACGCCACGAAATGCTCAAGGTCAAGGGCCGGGAGGAACCGGTGGAAGTTTATGAAATTGTGGATATCAAGGCATAGGAGATAGTCAACATGCAAACCCCTCGGATCATTTTAGCGGCGATCCTTCTCGCGAGCGCTGGCGCATGGGCCGATGTCGCTATGCTCACGCAGGTCAGCGGCGATGTGTCCATCGTGGCCGAAGGCGCCAAGCGTGCGGCGGTGCCGTTTCTCAAGCTCGCCACCGGCGACAGACTCGTCATCGCCAACGGCGCGCGCGTGCAGATGGTGTATTTCGGCAATGGCCGCCAAGAAGTATGGAAAGGCGGCGCGCAAATTGATGTGGGCGGACTCGAAAGCAAGGGCAATGGCAAACCCGAAGTCACGCAATTACCAACGCTCGTGGTGAACCAGCTTGCGAAAACGCCCGCCGCCGGCCAGCAAGGCAAGACCGGCATGATACGCACCCGCAATCTGCCGAATCCAGACGCAGCCGAACATCTGGAAAAGCAATACAAGGAACTCAAGGCCGGCTCGTCCGCCGAAGACACCACGCCGGAGATTTTTCTGCTTTCCGGACTGGTCGAACAAAAGAATTTCACCCGCGCACGGGAATTACTCGCCAGTCTCGGCGGCAAACCCGGCTATCAACCCGTGGTGGAGCACTTCACGCCCATCGTCAACGCCGGCGCGCCAAAGTAACGTTGCACCAGCACGCGATAGCAGCAAAGCCAAGCGGCCATTCGTCCCGCAAGGGGTGAATGGCCGTTTTACCGCAACTACTTGTTTTTATTTAGTTTTTATGTAGTAACGGACGAAACAGCCGCCACCGACGCAATCGCCGAGAAAAGATTCGCCACGGTCTCCTGCTTGATGCCGCGCGTGATAAACACAATGCGCGTGTCGTGATCGTCGCTGGGCCACTTCTCCAGTTCGATCGGCGGATGAAACAAATGCTGCACACCCTGCACGATCAACGGCCCCTTGTGCCCCGCCACATTCACCAGCCCTTTGACGCGAAACAGATCTGCGCCGCGCAATGTGCCAAGCACTTCCATGCACTGTGAAAACGACGCCCAGGTAAACGGCTCTTTGTAGCGCAGGCAAAACGACGTGACATTGGTGTCGTGCCGGTGCGCGTGGCCGTGCTCATCTTGGCCGTAGTGGCCGTGGTCTTCCGCATTGTCGGCGCCCATCCAGCGTTCCACATCTTCAAGACGTGACTGCATGCTGCGTAATGCCACGTCGATCAGAAACGCCAGTTCGATTTCGCCATTCACCGCGCGCTTGACCGGCGCGCGTGGATTCAACTCGCGCAGCGCCGTTTCGAGCGCCGCCGCCTTGGCCTCATCGAC
>VFLF01000008.1 GCA_009885185.1 Nitrosomonadales bacterium
ACAAGCGCCGAATACGCATGGATTAGCGGTGCATTTTTAGCGATAGGCGATATTTATAAAATATCAATAAAAACAAATACATACGATAACATCGTCTATTCGGTGCGCATCGCAAACGCCAGCAGCACCACCGCGATCATCAGCAGCACCAGCGCGGAGAGCGCGAGGGACCAGTGGATGCCGATCGCCGCGCCCAGCAGGCCGACAGTGATGCCGCTGAACGCGCGCAGGCCGTTGTTCGACATGTTGTAGAGGCCGATCATGCGTCCGCGCAGGTTGGGCGGCGCGTGTACTTGCACCAGCGTTTGCGCCATCGAGTTGTAGGCGAGTTGCAGAAATCCGGCGATAAACATCAGCACGGCGGCAAGCGGGTAGTTGTCGGTCATCGCGAAGCCGGCGATGGCGATGCACCACAGAATCGTGAGCACGATGGCGGTGCGCGCGCTGGCGTGCAGCAAGCCGCGCGCTTCAAGAATCATGCCACCGATGAACGCGCCGCCCGCGTTGGCGGCGAGCAACACGCTGTATGAAAATTCCGCCTTCTCCGTGCCGAGGTCGTGCGCGAATTCCGGCATCTGCGCCTGGAACGCATTGCCGACGAAAAATGACGACACGCCCGCCAGCGCGATCATGCTGATGAGGATGCGGTTGCCGCGCGCGAGGCGCAGCGTGGACAGCGTGTCGGCCAAGCCGCCGGCGCGCTTGTCGCTTTTTTGTTCTTCGGCGGTGCGTGCCTTGCGTTGGCCGTGCGTCGTCATGCCCAGCCATATGACCAGCGGCAGGTAGATCAGCACATTCACCATCAGCCCTACCGCCGCGCCGAACAGCAGCATCAAGCCGCCGCCGATCGCCGGCCCCATCAGGATGCCGAGCTGGCGGCTGGTGGCGTTCAGCCGCACCGCGCTTTGCAGATTTTTGCCACCGACAATATCGTGGATCAGCAACTGGCTGGCCGGTATCCACAGCACACCGGCAATGCCGTGGATGGTGAGCAGCACCACCGCGTGCCATTCCTCGGTGGTGTCGGTCATGAACAGCGCGGCCCAGCCGAGTGAAGCCACCATATACAGTGCCATCGACAATTGGATCAGGCGGCGGTTATCAAAGCGATCGGCCAGCGCGCCGGAATACACCGAAAACAACAAAAACGGCAGCCAGTGGGTGAGGATGGCAACGCCCGCCAGCGTGGGCGAGCGAAATTTTTCGAAGAGCACCCAGTAGCTGATGACGTGCTCAATGTTGTCGGCCATCATCGCCAGCGCAGTGGTGATGAAGTAGACGCGATACTGCGGGTGGCGCAGCGCGGCGAAACTCTTACTGGATTCCGTTGGTGGCGCGGACGGCGGAGGGGACGCGGCAGGTTCGGACATTTAGGGCGATTGTATCGCGTTCGCCTCCGCGCGGATCAATGCGCCTGCAGCTTCGCCTCGCGTATCACCTTGCTCCACTTTACGATTTCGGCGCGTTGGAATCGGTCGAATTCCTCGGGTGTGGTGTAAACCACCTCGGCGCCCTGCGCCAGCATCGCGTCCTTGGTTTCCTGCAACTTGAGGATGACGCCGATCTCGCGATTCAGCTTGTCGATGATGGCGCGTGGGGTTTTGCCCGGCGCGTACAGGCCGAACCACACGTAGGATTCCAGCCCCTTGAAACCCTGCTCCAGCGCGGTGGGGATGTCCGGCGCGCCGGGAAAACGTTTGTCGTTCAACAGCGCGATGGCTTTCAGCTTGCCGGACTTGATCTGCGCGTTGGTGGTGGTGGTCGACAGAAACGCCGCCTGCACTTCGCCGGAGAGCAGCGCGGTGATGGTGAAGCCCGCGCCCTTGTATGGCACATGCACGAGGTTGATGCCGAGCATCTGCGCGAACAATTCGCCGGTGAGGTGACTGCTGGTGCCGGGCGAGGCGGAGGCGTAGAGCAGGCCTTGCGGGCGCGATTTGGCAAGGGCGACGAATTCCTTGAGGTTGCTGACGTTGATTGACGGCACCACCGCCACCACCAGCCCGGAGTTGGTAATCAGCGAAATCGGCGCGAAATCCTTCAACGGATCAAACGGGATTTTCTTGAACAGCAGCGGCGCGCTGACCTGGGTGTTGACTCCGGTGACATACAGCGTTTGGCCATCGGGCGGCGCGTTGGCGACAATCTCCGCGCCGACAATGCCACCCGCGCTGGCGCGGTTATCGATCACGAATTGCTGCTTCAGGCGCTCGCCGAGTTTGTGGCCGATGAAGCGCGCAGTGATGTCCGCGGTGCTGCCGGGCGAACCGGAAATTACACGCACCGGGCGATGCGGGTAGTTGGCTGCGGCGTCGGCGGCGAGCGGCGATGAGACAGGCGCGGCCCACAGGGCGAGCGCACTCAGACAAAGGCCGGCGGCAGGGGATGGCTGTTTCATGACAAGTCGCTTTCTCGATGGGTAGTCTTCCGCGGAATACTAATCCACCGGCGGAATTTTCGCGCGCGCCACGATGTCCTTCCACGTTTGAATCTCGCGCCGGTACCACTGCGTGAGGTCATTGACGCTCACCGGCTCCGACGTGCCGCCCTGCTTGCGCAAGGTGTCCCGCACCTCGGGCAGCGCAATGACGTTGTTGACCGCGGTGTTGAGCGTTTGCACGATGTTGGCCGGTGTCTTGCCGGCGACATACACGGCGGCGGTGGCGCCGGCCCTGAACGCAGGCAACCCGGCTTCGGCGACGGTGGGCGTGTCGGGGAAGGCCGCGAGCCGGCGCTCGCTGGCCATCGCCAGCAGCCGCACGCGTCCGGAGGCCAGAAATGGTTGAAACGGCGTGGTGTCCATGATCGCCAATTGTGTTTCGCCGGTGGCGACGGCCAGCGCCGCCTGACCCGCGCCGCTATAGGTGATGACTTCGGCGCGGAAGTTATTGCGGATGCGAAACAGTTCCACTGACAGCCGCGTGCCGATGCCGCCTGCCGATGCGTTGAGCGAAGCCGGATTTTTTTGCGCCAGCGCCACCAGCTCGCGCACGTTTTTCACCGGCAGGTGTGCGTTGATAACGATGGCGTACGGATACTCCGCGATCGCGGCCACCGGCTGTATGTCGGTGAGCGGATCAAAGCGCAGGTTGCGAAACAGCGCGGGGTTCTGCGTCGATGCTGTGGCGCTGAAAAGGATGGTGTAGCCATCCGGCGCGGATTTTGCCACCGCCTCGATGCCAATATTACCCGCCGCGCCGGGACGGTTTTCCACCACCACCTGCTGACCGAGCGCCTTAGCCAGATGCGGCGCGATCATGCGCGCGGTGATGTCGTTGGTGCCGCCGGTGGAAAACGGCACGATGGCGCGAATGATTCGATCAGACCGCTCCGGGTATTGGGCGTTTGCCGGATGTGCGACGCACAGCGAGACGAGCACGGCACTCCAGCCGCGTGGATCAATTTTCAAGGGATGCTTCATTTTCCATTGGTCGCGCATTTAAATAATTCTCCAGATTCCGCAAAAATATTTCCACCCCGCGTGCATAGGTGCCGGTGGATGCGCCGGCGTTGTGCGGCGAGATCAGCACGTTGGGCAAATCCCACAGCGGTGAATCGCCGGGCAGCGGCTCGGTGTGAAACACATCGAGATACGCATGGCGCAGGCGTTTTGATTTCAGCGCATCGATGAGCGCGGTTTCGTCGATGATTTCACCGCGTGCGATGTTGGCGATGCCGGCGCCGGGCTTCATCAGCGCGAGGCGGCGCGCGTCGATCAGGTTGCGCGTGGCCGGAACCAAAGGGCAGGCGATCACCAGCCAGTCGCAAGCGGGCAGCAGGCTATCGAGCGCGGACGGCGGCAACACCTGATCAAAGTGTTCAGCAGGTGCAACCGTGCGCCGGATGCCGATGGTTTTCATGCCCGCCGCGTGCAGCACGCGCGCGATCACCGTGCCGATGTAGCCCATGCCGACGATCACCGCGGTTTGTCCCGGTATATCCGGCGGCACGTCCTTGCCGCGCAGCGGCGCCCACTCGCGCTGTTGCTGCGCGCCCAGCCAGTACGGAATGCCGCGCGCGAGCGCGAGCACGCCCACCGCCGCCGCGAGACCCACCGCATCGGCCTGCGCGCCCGCACCGGTGGTGAGCCGCATGCCGCGCCGCATGCAATCCTGATAACGCTGTTGATCCGTGCCCGCCGAATACACGGCGATCCACTTCGTGTTGCGCGAGCGGTCGATGAGGTTCCAGAATGCCTGCGCCGCGGGACTGAGCGCGCTTTTTTCCGTGCCTTCCCAGATGTCGCGCGAGTAGTAGGCGGCTTCGATGTTGTCGATCTGCGCGGGCGTGAGCTGGAGGTCGGGCGTGAAGGGAAGCAGTTCAAGCGGTTTCGGCGCGGCGGCGAGTATGCCGTTGATGCGCGGGCCGAATTCAGCGATGACTTTGCTGGAGATGAGTAGCGTGGGCGTCATGGGATTAGTCTTTGTGATGGGTGCAACCCATCACAAACGGGTGTTACGGAAGCTCCCGATAAATCGCCGTCGCCGCCGCATGGACGCGCAGCGGCTGATCCCAATCCGGATACTTGTTGCGAAACTCCTCGCGCAAGGTGGTGGCGATGTCGTCGGACGATCTGCCCTGTTTTTTCATTTCGGCGACCCGCGCGCGCAGCGTGGAGAGCATGCCGCGGTAGGCGCCGATCTTCGAGGCGTCGCCTTTGTCGTAATGCGCGCCGATCACCTGCGTTGGGCGCAGCTTGTCGAGCGTGTCGAGGCTAGCGAGCCAGCTTGCGACGCGCGACTGCGGCGTGGCAAACGCCGGAAACAATTTATTCATCACCAGATCGCCGGAGAACAACACGCCATCGCCTTCGACGAACACGGCGGTGTCGCCACGCGTATGCGCCGGGCCCAGTTGCAGGATGCGCACGCGCACGCCGCCCAGATCGAGAACCTTTTCCTTGTCGAACAGTTCCGACGGCTCACGGAATTTCGCGCCCTGCAGCGTTTCGTTCAGCAGGGCGGAGCGGCTGGCGAAGCGCGCCACCAACATCAGCCCCATTTCTTCCACGTCCTGCTGCTGCGCGGCGGAGCGCAGCACCTTTGCGCTGGCCGGAAACGCGAGATCGCCGGTGGTGTGCTCCGGGTGAAAGTGCGTGTTGACGAGGTAGATGGTTTTATTTTTGCTGACTTTTTCCATTTCGCGCAGCACGACCTCGCCGCTTTTCAGGCCCATGCCCGGATCAACCACCAGGGTGGCGTGCTTGCCGACGATGATGCCGACGTTGGGCACCATGCCGACATTTCCGTCGGGGATCAGATACACATGCGGCGAAACTTTGACGGCCTTTCCTTCTTTGACGATAGGTGCGTGCGCGGGGGCTTGCGCCAGCGCGGCGGATTGCATCAGACACAGGAGCATGAAGACCAGCGCCCGGATCGTATTCATGAATGTCCTCCTTGTTTAAAATAATCAATAAAAACAAATGGTTACATCAATTTACGTCAGGGGCGTGAATTTTCCGCCAGCGCAGGTAGGCCAGTGCAATGGCCGCCGCGGCCTGCACCGCCATCACCGCCGTGGTGAATGCCGGGCTGTCGGTGAGCGGCGGCAGAACAAACTGCGCCACGGCGCCCGCGCCGCCGGCCTTGAGCAGGCCCGGCAACAATCCGTAGAGCAGCAACAGATAAAACAGCGTGGCAGCGACCACGCGGCGAGGTTGGCGCGCCAGCGCGAAGAACTGGAAAATGGCGGCGTCGCGCACCGCGAACAGCATCAGCGCAATCGGCGCCAGTCCGATCGTCCGCAGGAAATCGTCGTTCATGGCGCCGCGAGCACCGACGGAGGCGGCGGTGGCGGTCAGCGCGGTGATAAGCCCGACACCCAGCGCGACCAGCCACAACGGCAGCTCCTGCCATGTGCGCCGCCATTGCCGCCCCCGCACGCGCGCGCGCAAACGCTGCCACGCGCCCGCGCCGCTTTTTTCCACCGGCAGCAGGAGGTAAACAAACACCATGGCCGTGACGACGGCGCAGGCCATGACGGCAAAGAATGCGCCGGGGTTGTGGGATCTTCCGCTGGTGACGAAACCCGCGAGGTAGGCCGCGGTAAACAGGATAAACGACGGCAAGGCCCACGGCGTGGTGCGGATTTCCAGTTCGTCGCACATCGAGCGATACGCGCCCAGCACCGCCCAAGCGCTGAACACGGCGGTGCTGTAGAGCAGGAAATCGATGCGCGGCAGTGTGATGGTCCACCACGTCATCGGCTGCGTCAGGTTTTCCGGCATAAACGCACGCAGAAATATCAGTGCAAACAGGATCACCAGAATGATGAGGATGCCCGAGCCGCGGCCGGGAGCGCCGTTGCGCGCGGCCAGCACGCTGGCGTTCAGCGCAATCGCGTGCAGCAGCAGCGCGGCGCAGACCATCAGTGCGGCGTAACGCGCCACGGGCATGCCCGCCAGGCTGCCGCAGACCACGTAGATCAGCAGCAGGATCGCGCCGACGTACCACGCGAACGAGGGCGCGCCCAGCAGCTTGCCCCAGGTCATGCGCCATGGCTTGATCGACGACATGCGCTGCGCGTCCCAGGTACGGTCGCGCACTTCTTCGATCACGCTGGCGCCGGCGAGCTTGGCGCCCCAGAACAGCACCGTCACGACATAGCCGTAGGCGGCGACGGTGGCGATGCTATCGAGCGGGTGTTTACTGTCGCTGGCCACGATCAGCAGCACCGCCAGTGCGATCACCACCGGCGCGGCGATCACGCGATGCAATGAATACTCAAGCCACAGATTGCGGCGCAGTTCGGGGTTCATGAGGGTCATTGGGGGTGCGCTCCCGGCTGTATCGTGCGCAGATACGACTGGTGCAGGTTTTCGGTTTCCTCGGCAAAGCTCGCCACGGGCGCACCTGCGGCGATCAGTTCGCGCAGCACGCGCGCCTGTTCATTCGCGTCGCCGCTGATCGACAGCAGGGCGTCGCGTTCGCTTGCGTCGATTACGCGCGCACCGGCGATGGACTCCAGCATCTCGCGCCACGGCGCATGCGCCGTGGCGAGCGTGACGCGCACATGACGCTCGTTCACCAGCGTGCTGGTGTTGCCGAGCGAACGATGCTCGATCACCTTGCCCGCGCGCAGCACCAGCATGTGCGTGGAGTATTCGTCGAGTTCGGCGAGGATGTGCGACGACACCACCAGCGTCATGCCTTCGTCGCGCAGGCGCGTGAACAGCGCGGCGAGCGAGTGGCGCGCTTCGGGGTCGAGACCGGAGGCGGGTTCATCCAGCAGCAGCACAGCAGGCGCATGCACGATCGCCTGCCCGATGGCTACGCGCTGACGCAGGCCGCGCGACAGCGCAGCGCAGCGTTGATCGAGTCGGTCGGCGAGGTCGAGGCGTTGCGCCGTTTGCGTGACCGTGGCATCCAGTACGGCATCGGCCACACCGTTGGCGCTGGCTGCATAGGCCAGGCTTTGCCGCACGGTGAGCGTGTCGTAGAGGCCGAAAAAATCCGACAGATAGCCCATGCCGGCGTGCGCGAGGCGCGGCTCTTCGAGCACGTCGATGCCGGCGACGCTGATGTTGCCGGTGACCGGGCGGTCGAGCCCGGCCAGACAGCGCAGCAGCGTGGTTTTGCCCGCGCCGTTGGGGCCGACCAGCGCGGTGACGCTGCCGCGCGTGAGGTCGAACGACACGTTGTCGAGCGCGCGGGTGCCGGGATAGACGTAAACGACGCCGGCGACGGAGATGGCGGTGTCGGTCATGAGTTCTTGAAGATCAGTCCCGGGTTTAGTCCCACAGCGGCGCGCGTCCCGCCGGATTGGCGATGCGTCCGTCCGGTCGAGCCAGTGCGTGGATGCGCCGCATCTCGTCATCACTCAGCGTGAAATCAAAAATGTTCAGGTTCTCGGCCTGCCGTCCGGAATCCGACGAGCGCGGTATCGGAATCACGTTCGGCTGCTGCATATGCCAGCGCAGCAGCACCTGCGCCGTGGTTTTGCCTTTGGCGCGCGCGATCTCCTCGACCACCGGATCGCCGATCAACATGCCGCGTCCGAGCGGACAGTAGGCGGTCATCGCGAGGCCGAGGCGCCGTACCGCCGCCAGCAGTTTGGTCTGATCGAGATACGGGTGATACTCCACCTGCACATTGATGATCGGCTCCGGGCACAACCGAATCGC
>VFLF01000105.1 GCA_009885185.1 Nitrosomonadales bacterium
TCGACGAACACACAGGTCAGTTGCTTGCCGATGGCTTTGTGGATCAGCGCTGCGGCAACAGACGAATCCACGCCACCCGACAACCCCAAAATCACTTCTTCGCTGCCCACTTCTGCGCGTATGCGCGCGACGGCTTCATCGACGTAGCTGGGCATGTTCCAGTCGCCCGCCAGCCCGCAAATGGCCAGCACGAAGCGTTCGAGTATGGTCTTGCCCTGCGGCGTGTGCGTGACTTCAGGGTGAAACTGTACGGCGTAGTATTTGCGCGCCTCATCGGCCATCGCCGCGATCGGGCACGAGGCGTTGCTTGCGATGACTTTGAATCCTTCGGGCAGCACATCCACTTTATCGCCGTGGCTCATCCACACGTCGAGCAGGCCGTGCCCTTCGGCATTGGCGCGATCCTGAATATCTTTAAACAGCGCGGAGTGCCCACGCGCACGCACTTCGGCGTAACCGAATTCGCGCACCTTGCCGGTAGTGACCTTGCCGCCCAGTTGCGCGGCCATGGTCTGCATGCCGTAGCAAATGCCCAGCACCGGCACGCCGAGCCTCCACACGGCATCCGGCGCGCGCGGCGTGTCGGCTTCCCATACCGAATTCGGCCCGCCAGACAGAATCACCCCGCTGGGCATGAACTCGCGGATAAACGCATCCGTCACATCATAGGGATGCAGCTCGCAATACACCTTGGCCTCGCGCACGCGGCGCGCGATCAGTTGCGTGTATTGCGAACCGAAATCGAGAATGAGGATTTTTTGATGCATGGGTGAACCGGTGAACGAGTGAACGAGTAAACGAGTAAACGGGCAACCCCATCGCGCTGGGCTTACACGTTCACTCGTTTACCCGTTCACTTTTTCACGCCTTTAAATTACTTACTCAACTCTATAATTAGGCGCTTCCTTGGTGATCTGCACGTCGTGCACGTGCGATTCGCGGATGCCCGCCGAGGTGATTTCAACGAACTCGGCCTTGCGGCGCATATCATCAATGCTGGCACAGCCAATGTATCCCATGCTCGCGCGCAGGCCGCCCATCAACTGATGGATCAGCGGCACCACGCCGCCCTTGTACGGCACGCGGCCTTCGACGCCTTCGGGCACCAGCTTTTCGGTGTCCAGTTCGTCAATTTCCTGAAAGTAACGATCGGCGGAACCCTGCTGCATCGCGCCCAACGATCCCATGCCGCGATAGGCTTTGTATGACCGCCCCTGGAATAACTCGATTTCGCCGGGCGACTCTTCGGTGCCGCCAAACAGGCTGCCGATCATGACCGCGTAGCCGCCTGCCGCGATGGCCTTGGCGATATCGCCCGAATAGCGAATGCCGCCATCGGCGATCAGCGGTATGTCGGTCTTGGCCAATGCCCTGGCCACATTGTCTATCGCCGAAATCTGCGGTACGCCCACGCCGGCAACGATGCGCGTGGTGCAGATCGAGCCAGGGCCGATGCCGACTTTGACGCCATCCGCGCCGTTGTCCGCCAGCGCCTTGGCGGCGGCCGCCGTGGCGATGTTGCCGCCGATGACTTGCGTGCGCGGGTAAGTGCGCTTGACCCATTTCACGCGCTTTAACACCCCCGCCGAATGCCCATGCGCGGTATCGACCACGATCACATCCACGCCGGCGTCGATGAGTGATTCGACTCGCTCTTCCGTGCCCTCGCCCACGCCCACCGCCGCGCCCACGATCAAGCGGCCGAGTTTGTCTTTGCTGGCGTTGGGATGTTCGGACGATTTCAGTATGTCTTTCACCGTCACCAGCCCGCGCAATTCAAAATTGCGGCCCACCACCAGCACGCGCTCCAAGCGATGCTTGTGCATCAGCGCCTTGGCCTCGTCGCGGCTGGCGCCCTCGCGCACCGTCACCAGCTTTTCGCGCGGCGTCATGATGTTCTTGACGGGTTGGTCAAGGTTGGTCTCGAAGCGCAAATCGCGATTGGTGACGATGCCCACCACGCGCCCGTTCGTGCTGACCACGGGCAAGCCGGAAATTTTGTGCTGGCGCGTGATCTGCAACACATCGCGCACGGTCATCACCGGTGTCACCGTAATCGGATCCTTGACGATGCCGCTTTCAAAGCGCTTGACGCGAGTGACTTCCGCAGCCTGCGCGGCAGGCGACATGTTCTTGTGGATGATGCCGATGCCGCCCTCTTGCGCGATGGCGATGGCCAGCCGCGACTCGGTCACCGTATCCATGGCGGCGGATACGATCGGGATATTCAGGGAAATGCTGCGCGTCAGGCGAGTCTTGAGGCTGACTTCGCGGGGCAGGACGGCAGAATGGGCGGGAACCAGCAGTACATCATCGAAGGTGAGGGCTTTCTGGACCACACGCATGATTATTGTTCCTTCGCAAAGGCCGCATTATACGTAACGGCCAGTAAACCGACAACGCATTTGCGCGTTAATCGATTGACTCCATTGAATAAATTGGATATTTTGCTGGTCAGTCGCCGGCGCACCGGCTGTCGCAAACCTTAGAGGCGGATATGAAAATCACAATCGTGGCAACCGGAATGTTGATGCTCGTTTCCAGCGTGGCGGCGCAGGCGCAAATTCTCAAGTGCGTCGGCAGAGACGGCAAGATCGAATTCGCCACCGCCTGCCCGCCCGGCACCAAACAGCAGGACACCGGCGTCTCCAGTGTCAGCAAGCCCGCGCCGCCCCCCGCCAAGGATGAAAAAGGCGACAAAGGTGATAAGGGTGATAAAGGCGGCAAGGCCGCCGACAAGGGCGCGGATAAAGGGAAAGCCGCGGAAAAAGCCGCTCCCCTATCGCTGGCCGACAGAGAGGCCGAATCACGCAAAACCCAGAAAGCGAAGGCTGAAGCCGATGCCAAGGCCGAAAAAGCTGCGGCCGACGATGCGCGACGCAAGATCGCATGTGACGATTCGCGGTCCAATCTCAAGCGTTATCAGGACCGGCAACGGTCAGTTCGCGTCGATCCCAAAACTGGCGAACGTCACATGTTTGAAGAACAAGACTTCGTCAGAGAAACCGCCAACGCCGAGCGCGCTGTCGCGGAGAACTGCAAGTAACCTATTTCGGCATCCTGGCGCGCCGCCGGCGCGCCTCTTTAGGGTCAGCCGTCATCGGCCGGTAAATTTCGACGCGGTCCCCCTGCCTCAGCACCGTGTCGGGCGGCACCCGTTTACTGAAAATGCCGATCTTGCCTTGGCTGCACACCGAAGCAATCTCCGGGTACAGCCGTAGCAGCCCCGACAGCTCGACCACCTCGCGCACCGTCGACCCCCGCCGCACGGTCAACGCTACCAGACATTGGCTCTCCGGCAAGGCATAAACCACTTCCACCGCAATATCAGCGTTACCGCTGCCCATAAACTTTGTCTGCCCGCTTCACGAACGCCTCGACCATGGTATCGGCGATGTGGCTGAACACCGGCCCCACCAGCGTCGCCAGCAGCCGGCTCGAAAATTCGTAGGCCAGGCGAAATTCGATTTTGCATCCTGATCCGCTTTTGCCCGCAAGATCGGCGAATTTCCAGTTTCCATCCAGCGCGCGAAACGGCCCGTTCACCAGCTTCAGGCTCATCTCGTGCGGCGCGCGCTTGTGGTTTTCGGTCGAAAACGCCTGCCGCACCCCGCGATAGCCGATATGCAAGGTCGCCCGTGTCACCGCGTCATCGCGCAGCGACACCTCGCCCGCCGTACACCACGGCAAAAACTCCGGATAACGCTCAACCGCATCCACCAGCGCGAACATCTGCGCCGGCGTATAAGGCACGATCACGGTCTTTATCACTTCGGGCATGGGCAGCCGGACACACTGGTACAATGGAGCGCATGAGTATCGTTGAAAACAAAAAAGCCTTCCACGACTATTTTATCGAACAGCGCTTCGAGGCCGGCATGGTGCTCGAAGGCTGGGAGGTAAAAGCCATCCGCGCGGGCCGCGCGCAGTTGAAGGAGGCCTACGTCATCGTCAAGGACGATGCACTGCACCTGATCGGCGCGCACATCAGCCCGCTGACCACCGCCTCCACCCACATCAACCCCGACCCCACTCGCACGCGCAAGCTGTTGATGCACGCCGAAGAAATCAAACGGCTCATCGGCAGCGTTGAACGCGCCGGCTACACGCTGATACCCATCAACCTGCACTACACCCGCGGTCGCGTGAAACTTGAAGTTGGTTTGGCCAAAGGCAAAAAGCAACACGACAAGCGGCAAGACGAAAAAGAGAAAGACTGGAAGCGCGAGCAGCAGCGCTTGATCCGCACCAAATAGCTTTCACCTATTCGTTGCCGCCTGCCGCCCCGCGATCCGCCCGAACACCGCGCCCGACATCAGCCCCGACCCTAGCGCGTAGTTGTAGTGGAACAAGCCGCCGACCA
>VFLF01000391.1 GCA_009885185.1 Nitrosomonadales bacterium
AGCCCAGTTGCCGCTGTAACGCGAGGCTGTTGACCTTGTACACCACCCCGTCGATGTCAAACGGCAGAGCATTACGCGTCTCGCCGATGCGCCTGTGATAGGCGATCAGCCCGTCGGCGCCCAACACCACCGCGCGATCGGTGTTGACGGGAAAGCCCCATGCCGCGAACGCGTCCAGCACCTCGCCGTGCCGCGCCGGTGGCGCCCAGCCGATGATTTCGCCCGCGCCGTAGGCAAAAAACGACAACGGCCGGCGTGCTGTGATTTTTGAATCGAGCTGGCGTATGCAGCCGGCTGCGGCATTGCGTGGATTGACAAAAAGTTTCTCGCCCGCAGCGCGCTGTGATTCGTTCAACGCCTCGAAATCGGCGCGATTGATGTAGATTTCGCCGCGCACTTCCAGCACCTCGGGTTCTACAGGTACGACAGGCACGTCTCGCGCGTGCCCTTGCAGGCGCAATGGAATAGCGCGGATGGTACGAACATTGGCGGTGACGTCTTCGCCGGTTTCGCCGTCGCCGCGAGTCGCCGCCAGCACCAGCACACCGCGCTCATAACGCAGGCTGATCGCCAGCCCGTCGAATTTCAGCTCGGCGGTGTATTCGATCGGCGGCGCGCCCTCCTCCAGGCCCAGCTCGCTGCGCACATAGGTGTCGAACTTGATTGCGCCACTGTCCTCGATGTCTGTTTCCGTGCGTATCGACAACATGGGCATGCGGTGCTTGACCGGCGACAGCTCATCCAGCACGCGCCCGCCGACGCGTTGCGTCGGCGAATCAGAACTCAACAACTCGGGATAATCCGCCTCCAACGCCTTCAACTCGCGAAACAGGCGATCGTACTCGGCGTCGGGAACTTCCGGCGCGTCCAGCACGTAGTAGCGGAGATTGTGATGCTCGATCTCATCGCGCAGCGCCTTTGCGCGCGCGACAGCCGCCGCCGGCGCAGCCATCAGGAAAACAGGCGCAGAGCGCGCACGCTTCCCGGCGCGATGCCGCGCTCATTCATCGCAAAGTGGATGTCTTTCAATTGGTGCCGAATCTGCTCCATGCTCGCCGAGGTCAATGCGGCACGGTTGTCATCCACCATTCTGCCCTTAAGCGTCACCGACAGCGACTTGCCCAATTCAAACATGCGTTGCAGCGCGCGCTCAGCGGCGGCCACCCGCGGTACGTCCAGCAGCAAGGTCAACCCATGCGTGGACATCCCCTGAATATGCTCGGGCAAAAACGGTGCCGCCTCTTGATTGTTCAACGTGAGCAACGGTCGAGCCTGCTCGTCTTCCAGGTGAAACACGCCGTCGGGCTCCAGCGTAAATCCTTCGCCTTCCGCCAGTGCGCGCAAACGCGCTCCGCTAAACGTTTCGCCGTCAGCCGCAATCACGTTCACGCCTATGGCCACATCGACGTCGCCGCAAAACAAATCCAGATCGCGCGCCTTGCGCAGCGTTTCTTCCATGTCGGGGCACTGCGCCACGGCAGAGGTTCGCGCCGCCGCCGCGGTAATCACATCACAAAACGCGCCGAGTTGCACCACGCCGAGCGCGCCCCCCCGGTTGGCCATTTGCAGCGCCAGCCGCAGCCGTGAATATTGCGCGCTCACCGCGCGAT
>VFLF01000613.1 GCA_009885185.1 Nitrosomonadales bacterium
ATACGCTGTTCTCCAGCGCCGCCGCCGCGCACGACGCGCTGCCGATGGCAACGCAGCAACGCATCGCGAACCTGCGCGCCAACCACCATGTCGCGGGCCGCCGCGCGCGCACCGGCACCGGGCAGCAGGATCAGGCCCTGCGCCGCGAGCAGCCCGCGGTGGTTCACCCGGTGGTGCGCGCCCATCCGCACACCGGGCGCAAATGCCTATACGTGAGCAAGGGCGAATGCGAGGGCATCGAAGGCATGCCAACGGACGAAGCGCTGGCGCTGATCGAGCAACTGGCCGATCACACCATTGACGCGCGGCTTCATCACACGCACCGCTGGCGCGTGCGCGACTTATTGATGTGGGACAACTGCACCGTGCAGCATCTGGCGTCGCTGGACTACCAGTGGCCGACGCATCGCCGGCTGATGCACCGGATTACCGTGGATGGCGCGGTGCCGGTGTGAGGGTGGTGTGAGGGCGGCGCCTACTCGGCGGTAGCGCCCGCCGCGCGTATCACCCGCGCGAGGTTTTCCACTTCGGCGCGAAAGTATTTATCGAACTCCGCGGTTGTGTTACCTGCCGCGTCCAGCCCCAGTCCCGCGAGTTGTTGTTTGACATCCGGTGTCGTGAGCAAGGTTTTGATCGTGGTATTGAGGCGGGCAATAATCTCGTTGGGCGTGCCCGCCGGCGCGAAAAAACCGTACCAGGTATCAAACTCCGCACCCTTGATGCCAGCTTCGGCCAGCGTCGGAATGTCGGGCACAGTGGCCGCGCGCCGCGCGCTGGTGAGGCCCAGCGCGCGCAGGCGCCGCTCTTTCACAAAGGCTATCGCGCCGGGCAGCGCCGCCACCATCACCTGCGTTTCGCCCGCGATCAGCGCGGTCAACGCCGGCCCCGTGCCTTTGTAGGGCACGTGGATCATTTGTGTGCCGGTGGCGAGCTTGAACACTTCCGCCGCGAGATACGCCGCGGATCCAGATCCGGATGATGCATAAGCAACCTGATTCGGGCGCGCCCTCGCCAGCGCGACAAACTCACGCGCGTTGGCGGCGGGCAGCGACGGATGCACCACCAGAATGTTGGGTGTGATGGCAGCCAGAATAATCGGCGAGAAATCGCGCAACGTGTTGTAAGGCAGCTTTTTATACAGCGTGTGATTGGCCGCCAGCGCATTGATCGCCAGCAGCAGCGTGTGGCCGTCGGGTGCTGATTTTGCGACCGCGTCGGCGCCGATCACCGTACCGGCGCCGGGCCGGTTCTCCACCACGAACTGCTGGCCGAAAGCATCGGTGAGCCGGCGCGCCAGCGCGCGACCCAGAATATCCGTGCCGCCGCCCGGTGGAACCCCGACGATGATGCGCACCGTCTTGGCGGGATACGATTGCGCTTGTGCTAAGCCGCAGGTAATCAACAAGGCGCACGAGACGCACAAAACGTACAAGATGTATAAGACGAAGAAGTCCCACAGGTTCCATAGGGCGTCTGGGAGGGAGAACGTTCTTGGGGGCATCGGAATCACCTCGCGAAAGCAGCCGGCCGCAGGCGCACGGACGGCGCTACTCCACCTTGATGTTCGCCGCCTTGATTAACGGCCACCATTTTTCAATCTCGGCTTTTTGGTGCGCGGCCAATCCTTCTGGCGTTTGCTGCGCCGCCGGCGGAATGATTTGACCAATGTCCGACAAACGTTTACGCACGCCGGCATCGGCCAGCGCTTCCCGCACGGCGGTATTGAGTTTATCGATGATTTCCCTGGGCGTGCCTCTGGGCGCCCACAGGCCATACCAAATCGACACATGCAGCTTGGGCACGCCGGCCTCGTCGAACGTCGGGATATCCGGCGCCGAAGGCGAGCGCGTGGGCGCGGTAACAGCGTACGCGCGCACCTTGCCCGCGCGCACATGCGGCAGCGAATGCGACAGGTGATCGAACAGAAATTCTATTTGCCCGGCCATCACGTCCTGCAAGGCGGGAGCCGCGCCGCGATACGACACATACTGAAATTGTAGCCCGGTGAGATTCTGAAAATAAATGCCAGCCACGTGCGCGGCGCTGCCCGCGCCCACGCTGCCGGCGGAAATCTTGTCCTGATTGTTGCGTGCCCAAGTTACGAACTCCCTCACGTCTCTTGCGGGAATGGCGTTTTTCGAGACCAAAACCATCGGGTAATTAGTCAGCAGCGCCACCGGTGCCAGATCTTTGAGCAGATCGAACTCCAGCGGATAGATCGCGCCGTTGACGACGTGCGTGCTCCAGTGGCCCACGCTTAACGTGTAGCCGTTGGGCGCAGCGCGCACCACGCGCCCGACGCCGATGGTACCTGCCGCACCGGTAACGTTTTCCACCAGCAGTGGCTCGCCGAGCGAAGCCCGCATGCGCTCACCCAGCACGCGCATTAACGCATCCGTGGGGCCG
>VFLF01000700.1 GCA_009885185.1 Nitrosomonadales bacterium
AGCAATCCAGCGCCCGCAGCGCCTTTGACGAATATGCGACGTGTTATGGACATGCTTCCTCCAATGGAATTAACCGTTCACTTATCCAGCAAGCACAGGTAGTGATGATTGAAAGTGTCTTGCAGCGTGCCGGGTTAGTTTATCATTCGCGGCACGCTGTTTCGGAAAGGTCAGTCATGCGATTTACTTCTATTATTTGCGCCCTCGCCACCGCGTTCTTGTGCAGCCAGGCAACCGCGCAGCCGGTGCAGCCCGCCTACCCCGCCAAAACCGTGCGCATCGTGATCCCGTTCGGCACCGGCGGCACCAACCTGATGGCACGCTGGCTAGCGCCCAAATTTTCCGAGGCCTTTGGGCAAACCTTTGTGGTTGATCCGCGATTGGGCGCAGGCGGCAACATCGGCAATGAGCTCGTCGCCAAATCCCCGCCCGACGGTTACACCCTGCTGATCGCGCCGCCGGGGCTGGTGTTCAGTCCGTTTCTGTACAAAAAGGTCGGCTACGATCCGATTCGTGATTTCACCTCCATCGCGCTGCTGGGCAGTGTGCCCAATGTGATGGCGATACACCCGTCCGTACCGGCGCAATCGTTGCAGCAGGTGATCGACATCGCCAGGAAGCAGCCGAAAAAATTGTCCTACGGTTCCGGCGGCATCGGCTCCACCAACCATCTGGCGATGGAGGCATTGAAGTCGCTCACCAAGACCGACATCGTGCACATCCCGTACAAGGGCGCGACGCTGGCGCTGGTCGATCTCATCAGCGGGCAGGTGGATATCGTAGTGGTAGCGGTGTCCAGCGTGGCGCCCTACATCACGCAAGGCAAGTTGCGCGGCATCGTCACGCTCTCCGCCAAACGCAATGGCATGCTGCCGAATCTGCCAACCGCCGCCGAGGCTGGCCATGCGCAATTCGTGATGGACAACTGGTACGGTTTTTACGGCCCGGCGGGCATGCCGCGCGATATCGTCGAGCGGCTCAACGCCGAGGCGATCAAGGTGATGAAACAGCCCGACACCCGCGAACGCCTCGGCGGTCAGGGCTTTGATCTGTTTCCGGGCACCCCGGCGGAACTCGCGGCGCTGGTCAAAAGCGAATACGCGCGGTTTGGCAAAATCGTGAAGGACGCCGGCATCGCGCCGGAATAAACCAGCTTGCGCGCAGGACGACTCGGGCTACCGTGCCCCTGTCCGGCAATCCTGTTCAAACAGTGCGCGATTCAGTTCATCCACGTGTTGCCTATGATTACGGATAGCAGCCTGACTGATCAGCCGCGTCAGATGATTATTCGTGCGCGCCAGCGCCTGTAACAACTCCTGATTTACCGCTTGCTGAAAGCGCAGCGCGCCGCGTGCCGCGCCGTTGTAATACTGCTCGAACACGGCCTTGGGGATTTCCATCAGCGTGGCGTGCTCTCTCGCGATGGCCGACATGCTGTGGCGAGCCCCCTCGATCAGAGCCAGTATGCCGCACAGCCGTCCCGGGCCAAGAATACCCAAGCGTCGTTGTTCTTCACCCTGCTCCCGGCTGATTTCGAGCGCGCCGCGCACCACCAGATAACACGCATCACTTTGTTCGTCCGCGTTAAACAGCACGCTGCCACGCGGCAGATCAAACATCGCACTCGCGCCGCACAGCTCAACCAACTCGTTCAATTCCTCGGCGCTGAATGGCCGCAGCGCCGGCAGCAAGCCGAGAAAGGGATGCGGATCAAAGGCGCAGGGATGCCTGCCGCCGCTGCGCTTTATCTCGGTCTCCGCCAGGTATTCCGGCGCGCTGCGCGCGAGTATCTTGCCGTTCAGCTCGCGCAGCCGTTGGCACAGGCCCAGCGTGATACGGTGGTTGATCGCCAGTACCGCGCGATTGCCCTGCGCGATCAGCAGCCGAAACGCATCACGCTCCATGCTCAAACACGCGGTGGGTTCACGCGCGATCACGTTGGCGGAACGCACGCCGCTGTCGAGCAAGGCCATCTCGCCCAGCACACTGCCCGGCCCAAGTTCCGCAATCACCGCCTCGCCACCGCCCGGCAACTGGCTGACGATACCGACACGCCCACCCTCCAGAATCAGCGCGCTGTCGGCAGCCTGCCCTTGCCGCATCAACAGGGCGCCCGGCGCAAATTCAAGCCGCCGCGCCACCCGCAGCACGTAGCGCAGGTCATCCGCATCCAGCCCGGCAAACAGCGGCACACAGCGGGTGATTTCCTCAATGTCGGTCATAGCGTTTCCAGAGACGTCGAGATCATTCTACGTGGTTCGTCGCGATTGACAACCGATGGCGATTCGGAGACAGTGCGCGGCAATACTTGGAGGAACTTATGCATTTACGCACGCCCGTTGCAATACTATTGCTGTCCACCGCCGCTGTGCCATTCAGTGTGGTGGCACAGCCTTACCCCAACAAAGCCGTGCGCATGATCGTCACCTTTCCCGCCGGCGGCGGGGTGGATTTCATGGGACGCATCATCGGGCAAAAACTCTCCGAGCGCATCGGCCAGCAGGTCATCATCGACAATCGCGGCGGCTCCAACGGCATCATTGGCCTGCAGGCGCTGATGGCCTCGCCCGCCGACGGCTACACAATCGCCAGTTCGTCCGCCGGCCCGCTGGCGGTCAACCCGCATGTGTATGCCAAACTGCCGTACGACACGTTGCGCGATTTCACCATCATCGCGCGCGGGGTGGATTTTCCGCTGCTGCTGCTGACGCATCCGTCGCTGCCGGTGAAAAACGTCAAAGAACTGATCGCACTCGCCAAATCGCGCCCCGGTGAACTCACCTGCGCGTCGTCGGGTGCGGGCAATGCGGATCATCTCGCCTCTGAATTATTCAAGTCGATGGCGAAAATCACCATGATCCACGTGCCGTATAAGGGCAGCGGCCCCAGCGCCATTGCCCTGCTCTCCGGCGAAGTGCAACTGATGTTCTCCAGCATCCCGCCCACACTCGCGCACATACGCGCCGGCAAAATGCGCGCGCTCGGCGTCGGCAACCTGAAACGGATTCCCTCGCAACCGGATTTTCAAACCATCGCCGAATCCGGCCTGCCGGGTTTCGAGGCGTATTCATGGGGCGGCATCGTCGGCCCCGCCAAAATGCCCGCCGACGTGGTGCAAAAACTCAATCGCGAAATCAACGAAGCGTTAAAAACCAAGGACACCGCCGATCGCCTGCTGGCCGGCGGCACCGTGCCGCAGCCCGCAACGCCGGAAGAATTCACCACGCTGATTGCGTCCGAGATCAAAAAATGGGGCGCCGTGGCGCGCGGCGCAAATATTCGGGCGGATTAACGCAGTTGTAGGTTAGGGCTGAGCTTGCGAAGCCCAACAACACTGAAATTGCCGCAGCTGGCCATCATCACGATGATGTAACGGGCGTTTGTGTTGTGCCTCGCTGGCTCGGCGCCAACCCACTCTTAAACGCTACTCCGCCTTCACCCCATGGCGCTTGATCTGCGCGCTCCAGCGTTCAATCTCGCTTTTCAAAAACGCCTGTTGTTGCTGCGGCGGAATGCTCATGATGCGTCCGCCGCCGGCCTCGATGCGCGCGGTGAAATCCGCGTCGCGCGTGACATTCACAAAAATCGTGCGCAGCGCATCCACCGTCGCGCGCGGCGTGGCGGCGGGCGCGAACATGCCCATCCAGCTTTCGCCGTCGAATTGGGTGATGCCGCTTTCGTTGACCGTGGGCACGTTGGGCATGTCTTTCGAGCGCACAGCAGGCGACACCACCAGCGCCTTGGCGCGGCCCGTTTCAACATAGCGCCGCGCGGCGGTCATGTTGTCGAACATCAGGTCGATGCGGCCGCCCATCAGTTCCTGCGCGGCGTTGGCGGCGCCTTTGTACGGCACGTGCAACAAATCCAGTCCCATGCCACGAAACAAAATCGTGCCCCATACGTGCTGCACCGAACCCACGCCCGATGAGCCGTAGGTAAGCTTGCCGGGACGTTCCCTGGCGTATTTTTGCAACTCCGCCAGATTGCCCACCGGCAAATCCGCGCGTGCGATCAGCAAAAAGGGATACGCCGCGATAAAGCCCACCGCGACAAAATCGCGCAGCGCGTCGTAAGGCAGGTCTTTGTACAACAGGCCGTTCATCACCATCGAACTGCCGCTGGACACCGTAAGCGTGTGGCCGTCGGGCGTGGCCTTGGCG
>VFLF01000631.1 GCA_009885185.1 Nitrosomonadales bacterium
CTGATAGGGTACCCACCAGCGTGGCCCCCAGCGCGACATAGAAGTACAAAACCGGCCCGGCTTCCAGCGTAAAAAACGGCACCCCCTCATCGTTGACGGCAAACCCGCGCCAGGCCGTCAAAAATCCCCAGCCCATCAGTGAGCCAAACGCCGAACCCAGCAAACCCAGAATCGCGCCTTGCAGCAAAAACACGCCGAGTATCTGGCCGCGTGTCGTGCCGGTGGCGCGCAAAATGCCAATCTCCTTGGACTTTTGCACCACCGACACCACCAGCACGCTGGCAATGCCCAGCGCTGCCGTCAGGCCCACAAACAAACGAATCATGAAAAAACTCAGCGTCTGGCCGGACAGTGCCTTGAAAAACTCGGCATTGGTTTCCATCCAGCTTTCAACCTGGATGCCCGGTTGTGCGGCGATTTGCCGCGCGGTGATTTCAGCTTCAAACGGTGCTGCAACTCTGACCCACAAGCTGGTGACACCGCCGGGCAAACCCAGCAGGCTTTGCGCGGTGCGCAGCGCCACATACACGCTACCCTTGTTCTGGCCCAGATTGCCAAAGTCAAAAATGCCCGACACAAACAGCACGACGGAGGTGCCCAAGGCCGCTTTCAATGTCAGCTTGTCGCCGATGGTGAGGCCGAGGTCTTTGGCGAGATCGCTGCCAATCACAACATCGGTGCTGGCCAGGTCGGCACCGCCAGCAATGATTTTTTCTTTAAGGGCAATCAGCCGTAAGTAGGATTCGGGATCAATACCGCGCATGCTCACACCGGTAGTGGCATCGCCGCGAACGATAAATGCCGCGCCCTCGATCACCGGCGCGACCACCAACACCCCCGGAATGGCCAGGGTGGTGTCGCGCACCTTTTGCCACTGGTCCAGCGAGCGTTGGCGCTGGGCGCGCGGCTGCACCCGGGATGCAAATTCAGTGCCCGGCTCCTGCCGCAAGCTGCGCGGCGCTTCATCGGGCGACTTGATAACGATTTGCGCTTGATAGTCCAGCAGTGTCTTGAAAATGCTGGCTTGCAGGCCCGTGAGCAGCGCCGACATAAACACGATCACCGACACGCCCAGCGCCACGCCGGCGATGATGAAAAGCGTTTGCAGCAAGCCCTCGCGCAAAAACCGGGTGGCCAGAACCCACTCAAAAGGCAATAGCGGATTCATGGCTTCAACGCACTGGCGGCGCTACGGTGGCGGTAGCCCGCACCCGTGGCGGCGGCTCAGCCGTGACCGTGGCGCGCACGCGCTGGCCGGCCTTCACGCCCGTTTTGGACACCGGCACCACGCCTTCGCCCGCAGTGATTCCACTGAGCACCTCAACCCGCGTGTCACCGCGCAGGCCCAACGTGACGAACTGCTTGACGGCGCGTTTATCCCGCACCACCAGCACCCACGGCTGGTCGGTTGCGGCGTCTTCAAGGGTGCTGGTGGCCACCACCACGGTAGCCGTGCGCCGGGCGGTTTCAATGTCTATCGATACCGTCATGTCCTGCCGTAAATACGCAGGCGGCGCGGCCACCGCAAGTTTGACTTCCACCGAGCCGCGTGTGGCATCCACGCCGGGATTGATGTAGACCACCACCGCATCAAAACGCTGGCTGGCAAACGCATCAGCCGAACCCAGGGCCTGTTGCCCCAGTGCGATTTTCGAAAGGTTTTTTTCGTCTATCTGCACCAACACCTGCGTCTGCCCAGTGGCGGCCAACACCATCAGCGCCTTGCCGGGCTGCACGATGTCACCCACTTCCACGTCGCGCGAGATCAACACGCCGCTGCTGGTTGCCAGCACCTGTCCCTGCGCCAGCTTGACGCTTGCCAGTTGCTGCCCCGCCACCGCTTGGGCGAGGGCGGCTTGGGCCAGCGCGGCGTCACTTCCATTGGGGGTATTGGTTGCCGCTTGTGCCTGGGCGCTGGTGACCTGACTGTTGGCCACGTCCGCCGCGCGCTGCGCGTCGTCCATTGAGGCTTGACTGATGAAGCCTTTCGCCACCAGTTCGCGGCTGCGCGCAAGCACCTTGCGCGCTTGCAGTGCAGTGGCTTGGGCCTGCGCCAGCGCTTGTGTAGCCAACGGTTGGGTCAACTCGCGCAACTGCCGCACTTGGGCCTGAGCTTGTGCCACCGCGGCGCTGGCTTGGGCCAGACTGGCGCGGGCGTCGCTGTTATCCAGCTCAATCAACAGTTGCCCACGCTCCACCGTTTGGCCTTCGGCCACCGCCACGCGCAGTACCCGGCCCGAGCCTTGCAGCGCCACCGTGACCCGCTGCGGCGAGACCACCCGGCCACTGGCCACCACGGTTTGCACCAGCTCGGCTTGAGTGGCGATGTAGACCGGGGTTGGTGTGCCCAGCAGCACGTTGCGCAGCAAATACAGCGCGCCAGCCACAACCAGCGCACTGGCCAGGGCGATCAGCAGCCAACTGCGCAGGCTGCGCGGGGCGCCCTTGTTTTTATTTTGCGCGGGCGGTGCGGGGGCAGGCTCGCCGGGCTTGGATAAGGGGCTTGCGGGCTGGGCGGGCGCGGTTGTCGGCGGTTCGATTACGCGGCCATTTTGCGGCATGCTGCGGCGCAATTACGACAAGCCTCGGCGCAGCGCTTGCAGTGATCCATGTCATGTGCGCCACACTCTTTTGCGCACCAGTCGCAAATGTCCGCGCACAGGGTACACAGTTGTTTGGCAAATGGGCTGTTGCGGGCTATAGCGTCAGCGCATAAGCGGCAGATGGCCGCACATTCAATACAACATGACGGACAAGCATTGATGCTTTCCTTGCCGACCATATGCGAAAAACAGATGCCGCACTCAGTGGCGCAAAGGTTGCAGGTGTCAATGCAGTTTTTGGCGTTTTGATCCATATGGTGACTCATGAAGAAATTCCCTATGGTTATGGTCGCTGGCTGACCGAAAGTCTCGGTCAATCGCAATGGCAGCAGACCGCAAACCGGATCATGTTCATTATCGAAAGAATTTTCGGTGCGTTAGCGCACAGTGCAGTCGTAACCCGGGCGCGTTGTGATAGGGCAGGTTCGTGTGTAAGTCTATGTATCGCCGCGCTCCGTTTTGAGATTCAAAGGCTGCTTTCGGCTTGACGGAAACGGGGCGTCCAATTTGCCCGATACAAGCCCGTGCTCCGCGCACTGCGTTCAGCACCCAGTGTGTCCCATCGAACAGACCTGACGAACAGTGGCGCGCAGTCTTCAGGCCCCAGACCTTGCCGGGCGCGCATTTTTCTTCGCGCACCGCAGGATCGAACCTCTTCAGGAGCCGCCCCCGATGCTTTTAGACAAGTTTTCCGCCCGCTCGCTGCAACTTGCTAATCGCATGGTGATGGCACCCTTGACACGCAGCCGGGCGACGCCGGCGCACACGCCCAACGCGTTGATGGCAACCTACTACGGCCAACGTGCAACCGCGGGTCTGATCATCACGGAAGGCACTTCGCCCAGCCCCAACGGACTGGGCTACCCGCGCATCCCCGGGCTGTACGCCGCCGCTCAGGTTGACGCCTGGAAGGCCACGACATCCGCGGTACACGATAGCGGCGGCAGTATTTTCGTGCAGTTGATGCACTGTGGCCGGGTGGCGCATGTCGCGAACCTGCCGCCGGGTGCCGAGGTGCTGGGACCCGGCACCGTGGTCTGCCCGGGTGAAATGTTTACGGACACGCTGGGCATACGGCCGCACAGTGCGCCGCGAGCGATGACCGATGAGGACATTGCCCACGCTGTACAGGAATACGCGACGTCTGCGAAGCGCGCGCTGGAGGCGGGGTTCGACGGTGTCGAGTTGCATGGCGCCAATGGCTACCTGATCGAGCAGTTTCTGAATCCGCTGGTCAACCTGCGCACTGACAATTACGGCGGCAGCATCAAAGGCCGTAACCGCTTCGCACTGGAGGTCGCGCGCGCCACGGTCTCGGCAATCGGGCGCGAGCGGGTCGGCATGCGGCTTTCGCCCTACGGCGTGTTCAACGGCACCGGCGAGTTTCCCGAGGTGGAGGCGCAATACCTGGCGCTGGCGAAGTCGCTTTCCTCGCTGGGCCTGCTCTACATCCACCTCGTCGATCACTCGGCGATGGGCGCGCCGCCGGTGCCCGCCGATTTCAAACACAAGCTGCGCGCGGGCTTTGACGGCCTGTTTATCCTCTCCGGGGGCTTCGACCATGCGAGCGCCGAACAGGCCTTGCTCGACAAGCGCGGCGACCTGGTCGCCTTCGGACGCCCGTTCCTGGCCAATCCCGACCTTGTGGCACGAATGCGCAAGGACGCTCCGCTCAACGCCCCCGACATGGCGACTTTCTACGTGCCCGGCGCGAAGGGTTACACCGACTACCCGGCGCTTGCGGTCTGATCCAGGAAATCCGGACGACAGCAGTCGTCTATAGCAACCCGAACATGATCGAGCCCGACGATGGTCGACTCGCGGTGGCCAAGTATTTCGGCGCGACGGCCTCCGTCAACATCGGCGATGAAAAGGCCGTCGACGCGGAAATGCAGCTCATCGGGCAACGCGTCGCCGATACAGCGATCAAGGCTTGAAGACATCCGCGCGCTGTTAACGCCGCTTAAACGCGCATCCGATTAACCCACCAATGAAGGATCACATCCCCATGACCTACCAAAGCGTGAACCCGAACACCGGCAAGGTGCTCAAGAGCTTCGATAACGTGAGCAACGTCCAGCTTGAAAAGTCGCTGGCGGCGGCAGAGACTTGCTTTCAGACTTGGAAATACCGAAGCTATGCTGAACGTGCGGTCGTCCTAAACAAAGCTGCTGCTCTTCTGCAAGCCCATGTTGACGACTTTGCCAAGCTGGAGACGCTGGAGATGGGCAAGCGGATAGATGAGGCGCGAGGCGAAGTCAAATTCAGTGGCGCCATCCTCGACTACTATGCCAAACACGCTGAAAGTTTCCTCGCGCCTGTCAAACTGAACCCCAATCTCGGTGAAGCGCACATGGAAAGTTCGCCGCTGGGCGTGCTGTTCTGCGTTGAGCCCTGGAACTTTCCGTACTACCAATTGGCACGGCGTTGCCGGCCCACAATTGATGGCCGGCAACGTGTTGGTAGTCAAGCACGCTGGCTGTGTGCCGCAATGTGCCATCGCATTCGAGAAGCTGTTGCTCGACGCCGGCGCGCCAGTCGGTGCCTACACGAACCTGCTAATCTCCTACGAACAGTCCGACTGCGTGATCGACGACCCGCGCATCAAGGGCGTGGCGCTGACAGGCAGCATTGCCGCGGGGCGCAGCGTAGCGGCACGCGCCGGCCAGAATCTGAAGAAGTCCACCATGGAACTTGGCGGCAGCGATGCCTTCATCGTGCTCGACGACGCCGACCTGGACAACACGGTTCCTTGGGCTGTCTGGGGCCGCATGTACAACGCCGGGCAGACTTGCTGCGCCGCCAAGCGCTTCATTGTGATGGATGCTGTCGCAGACAATTTCCTGGCGAAGTTCAAAACCGCGCTGGAAGCCTTGAAGGCGGGTGACCCGATCGACGAGAAGACCACCCTCGGCCCGCTATCCACCGAGGCCGCGTTGGCGCAGTTGCTGAAGCAAGTCGATGCAGCCGTGAACGGCGGCGCCAAGCTGTTGATGGGCGGCAAGCGCATGGATCGTCCGGGCTGGTTCATGCAGGCGACGATCCTCACCGACATCAAGCCAGATAACCCGGCGTTCCGCGACGAGTTCTTTGGGCCGGTGGTGTCGTTCTTCCGCGTGAAAACCGAAGACGAAGCGATCGCGCTGGCCAACGATTCCGACTTCGGCCTGGGTGGCTCGGTGTGGACGAAGGACGAAGCGCGCGGCAAGCGCGTGGCGAGCCGGATCGACACCGGCATGATGTTCGTCAACAACCTGGACTGGGCCGACGCAGACCTGCCCTTTGGCGGCATCAAGAATTCGGGCTACGGGCGTGAACTCGGCAACATGGGCATCCAGGAATTCGTCAACAAGAAGCTGGTTCGCAGCGGGCAATTGCCCGCACCGACGTGAGCCCACAGGCCGTTGCCATGCAGTCTTGGACAACCAGGGACATCCCTCCGCAGCAAGGGCGCTTGGTCGTCATCACCGGCGCCAGGGGGGCTTGGGCTACGAGACAGCCTTGGCGCTGGCGGGCGCTGGCGCCGAGGTTGTGCTGACCGGGCGCAACGCAGCCAAGGGCGCGGCGGCGCTGGCCGGCATTCGTGCTGCGCACCCGTTCTCGGTCATCAGCTACAAGACGCTGGATCTGGGCAGCCTGGCTTCGGTTCGTGAGTTTGCCGACCGCTTCAAGCACATGCACGGTGCACTGGACCTTCTGGTCAACAACGGCGGTGTCATGGCACCGCCCACACGGCAGGCGACGGCAGATGGGTTCGAGTTGCAGTTCGGCACAAATTACCTCAGCCACTTCGCGTTGACATCGCACCTGCTGCCATTGCTGATGCAGGGCAGGCATGCCCGGGTGGTCAACCTGTCCAGCATGGCTCACCGCTTTGGCGCGTCGATTCACTTCGATGACTTGAATTGGCAGCATAGCTACAAGGCTTTTGCGGCGTACGGGCAGTCGAAGCTGGCGATGCTGATGTTCACCTTGGAGTTGCAGCGTCGCAGCTATGCCCATGCGTGGGGTTTGCTGAGTGTTGCTGCCCACCCCGGCGTGGCAGCGACATCTCTGTTTTCTAACGGGGCCGGTAAGAGCGATGACGGCAAGGCACGATTGCTCCAGGCGGTGAGCGCCTGGCTTACGTCACGGATGGCGCAATCGGCCAGTTCCGGCGCCCTCCCCACGCTGTACGCAGCGACATCCCCGCATGCCGCGAAGGCCGCTTACTACGGACCGACTGGGTTCATGGAGTTTCAGGGCCGGGTGGGCGACGCGACCGTGGCGCAAAGTGCCATGGACCACGCAGTGGCGGCAAGGCTTTGGAGCGCATCTGAAACCCTGACTGGTGCGCAATGGACGGCCACGTCGCCCACCCGGTCAACGGCTGGCGCGCGGGTCTTCGCTTGAGTGACGCAACCCATACCGGGTTGAATGCGGTACTGCCTTGCTCACCGTCGCGCAGATGGCGCAGGCCGCCCGTCTGGCGGTGACGCCTGGACACGGTGTACCGGCTCGCTATGTGAGCCAACGCACAGACCGGTCATATCCCGCGGATATCAGCTTGGTTTCCGGCAAACCCTGATAATAATTTTATGCGTTGAGATACGTTATGGTTATTTGCAATGCCGTCGCGAATATTCCCCACAGAAGGTATGGAATATTGGCGTAGACCACCCAGCGCAAGTCAGGCGATGCGTGCCAAACGGCGACAAGCGCCCAGATGAGCGTGCCTACCACAAGCAGAATATCCAGAGTTGCAAGCAGATTATTTTTGAGCCCGAATTGTATTGGCGTAAAAGCCAGATTGAAAATGAGATTCAGCGCAAAGGGGAGCGCCACGATCCACGAAAGTTTGCCTGCAAACGCTTTATAAAACACGGCACCGTACGTCACAGCAATAATTACGTACAAAACCGTCCACACTGGCCCAAAAAGCCAGCTTGGAGGCGCCCATGTCGGCTTGATCAGTTGTGAATACCAGTTGACTGTGTTCATCGGATTAAAATTGTTTCACTTCAATAGTGAAATTCCTACACCCCGGGTGCGCGGAAACTGCCTGAAATCGCATCGGGGCGCTCCCTCGGAGCCAACGCGCCCCACGCACTACAGACGGACTTTGGCGTGCTGTGCGTCGTCGGTTTGCGGCGTTTCGCCGGTCACGTACGCCTTGGCGGCATCGTAAATGTATTTCAGTCCCTGCATGCCGGCGTTGTCCCAGTATTCACCTTCGTGCGCCGAAAATTTCAGCAAGGCGATGTTGGGGTCGGACTTGCCATCAGGAAACCATACCTTCCAGGCTTCTTTCCACATTTTCTCAATCAACTGCCGGTCGCGCAATATGGTCAACTCACCGCTTACCGAAGCAAATTTTCGGGTGCCTTGAAAAGTGAGTAACGCATAGGGATTGGCGCTGATTTCGTCCACCTTGAGCGAGTTGATATCGGTCACGAGGTAAGCGTCTATGCCATCGTCCAGGCACGCAATGGCCATCGGCCGCGCATGCATCGCGTTGGCCGTATGCGTCACCAGCATTGCCACATCAAAGTCGTTCACTACCTCATGCAAACGATTCCTGCCGTCGTTCGTGTCCATGGCGCTGGCTCCTTTGTAGTCAGATGATGGGAAAAGGTTTAAATCAGCGAACACCTTATAGAAACGCCGCCACAATATCCGTGCGCTACCTAACACATGGGAATACACAATATGCTGTAAAAACAAGCACTTACATTTCCCTTGTGCTGTCTGTCGAATGGTTTGACTAGCAGACCCGATGTTTTTTGACGCTGTTTATCGCAGGCATCGACGATGTTCGATTTGTGCGAAAGCGCACAGAGTGAATTCGTTACGCGAGCTAACGTGCAGGTTCCGCCTCACTGAACCAGATTAACCAGATTAACCGGCAATCACCGAAGGAGAATGAAAATGACTGACGTTGTTACGAGAAAAGTGGTCGCCAATGAAGAGGATTTGAATCGTGATCCCATTAGCGGAACGCCAGGGGCGCATCCCATGGGCACCGGCGCCGGCGCAGCATCCGGCGGCGTTGCTGGTGCCGCAATAGGTATGGTGGTGGGCGGGCCGGTGGGTAGTTTGGTTGGCGCCGCAGTGGGCGCGGTAACCGGCGGATTGGCAGGCAAGAGTGCGGCCGAAGCAGTCAACCCGACGGCGGAAGAAAGCTATTGGAAAGAAACCTACACGCGCGAGCCGTACTACGTGAACGGCAAGCCCTACGAATACTACGCAGCAGGTTTTCGCGCCGGCTGGGAGGGCCGTGTGCGTGAAGATGGCCGCACCTTCGACGAAGCGGAGCCTGAGTTGAAAGCAAACTACAATCGCACCAAAAGCGAACTCGACCCCGATTGGCTGGACGTCGGACCGGCGGCGCGCGCAGCGTGGAATCGTGCGGATCTCTACTGGAAGGTAGGGCAGTAACGTGAGCGAACCTGCCTCCGGCATTGCCGGCGGTGGGTTGGTGCAATCGCCTCGCCTCGGTCTGATCCCCCGTTCGATCCTATGGATCGCCGGAATTATTCTTGCGCCGTTCATACTGGCGATTCTCTTTATCGCCTTCTTCGGCTGGAATTGGATACGTGGTCCGATAGAACGCATGACCCTGGAAAAAACGGGGCGCGTACTGGTCATTGGCGGCGACATCAAGGTTACCTTCGGCTGGCCGTTGCCGCACGTTCACACCGGTGCGATCACGTTCGCGAACCCGGCGTGGGCCAAAGAAAAACAGATGGTGGCGGCAGATGCCGTGGAAATCGTGATCGATTTGCCGCAGCTGCTACGCAAAAATATTGTGCTTCCCGAAGTGCGGCTCGAACGCCCCGTGGTGTTCCTGGAGCAAGGTGCGGACGGGCGAAAGAACTGGCTGCTCGATCTCAACCAGCAGGACGAAGGCGCGCGTATCCGCATTGATCGGCTGACACTCGACAATGGAAAGCTCGGCTACGACGATACGCGGCAGAAGACTAGCATCCGTTCGGATCTCTCGACCATAAACATTCAGCCGGGTGCTGCCACCGGATCAGGGCTGACTTACAGTGCGCAAGGCCAATACAAGGGCCTTGCGCTTAAGGCCCGTGGCAGCGGTGGCCCGGTGCTGGCCATGCGCGATGAAAGCGCCCCGTATCCGATCAAGGTTGACGCCACCATTGGTCAGACGCGCGTGCGTGCGGACGGCACTGTTACCAGTCTGCTCAAATTTACAGCGATGGATATGCGTCTTGCATTGAGTGGGGGCAGCCTCGAGCAACTCTTTCCATTGCTCGGCATCGCTTTCCCGGCGACACGAGCCTATAGCACCGAGGGGCACCTCCTGCATAGCGGCAGCACGTGGCGCTACGAGAAGTTCTCGGGCCGTATTGGTAACAGCGACATCGCTGGCGCGTTACAGATAGACACGGGTGGCAAGAGACCGGCGATGAAAGCGGAACTGGTTTCCAACCTACTCGATTTTGCCGACCTCGGCCCGTTGGTTGGCGCGCGGCCGGGCGCCGTGCAAGCCGCCAAAAACGCTGCTCCACCGCTGACTCAGGCAGCTGCACCCACGCCCGCACAAGCGCGTGTGCTGCCCGACCTGCCGTTCAACACCGACCGCTGGGGCAGCGTGGATGCGGAAGTCAAGTTGAGCGCCAGGACCATCCGCCATGCCAAAGAGCTGCCGCTGGAAAACCTGGTTACCCATTTGAGTCTGCGTGATTCCGTGCTGAAACTCGATCCGCTGACTTTCGGTATAGCGGGCGGACAATTGAACGCCGTAATTTCTTTGGATGGGCGTAAGAATCCGATTCAGGCGCATGCCCAGGTGCGGGCGCGAAAAATGCTTCTCGCCAAACTGTTCCCGACGGTCGAGTTAAACAAAAACAGCATAGGGCAGATCAACGGCGAATTCGATCTCGTGGGTAGTGGAAACTCGGTGGGGCGCATGCTGGCGAGTTCTAACGGCAAAGTGGGGTTGGTCGTAGCTGGAGGCGAGATCAGCAAGTTGATGATGGAGAAAGTGGGCCTGCATCTTTGGGAAATACTGGAACTGAAGATGACCGGCGACCGGCTCATCAAGTTACGTTGCGCGGTTGCCGACTTTAGCGTCAAGACAGGTACCCTGCATGCCGATGCACTTATCTTCGACACGGCGGTAACCACCATTGTTGGTACCGGCACCATCGATATGGCGCAGGAGAAGCTGGATTTGACGCTCAATCAGAGAACGAAGAACACCAGCCCGCTCGCCCTGCGCAGTCCGATTTATGTTCGCGGCAGCTTTGCCAATCCTGATGTTCAAGTGGACAAGGGGCGCATGGCGGCGCGCGGTCTCGGCGCAGTAGCGCTGGGGTTCATCAATCCGCTGCTGGCACTGATTCCGCTGATCGATCCTGGTCCGGGAAAAGATGCCGACTGCACACAA
>VFLF01000348.1 GCA_009885185.1 Nitrosomonadales bacterium
AATCGCCTTCACCTGTCACCGCGCGTTACTACTTGATCAGCGATTCCCTAAACATTCTGTGGATACTTTTCATAGTGGTCATGAATTATTCAGACTAGTTACCTTAGGTGCATCGAGCCCCAAACCGTCATTCCAGCTTTCGCGGGAATGACGAGGATGGTAATACGCATGGGCCGAAGCGCGCGGGAGCCCGTGACTCACGGGATTACCTGAACAACCATTTTTTTGCGGCGAGGCGTTTGCCAAATTGACAGGCCATGGGGCGGTTTGTATAGTCGGCACAGCGCTTACTTCCCGCGATTTTTTATTCCCCATACCGGAGTCCGCCATGCCGCTCACCCTGAAGCAAGCCAATACCATTTGTGAAAAAGCGTTGGAGCACGCCCGCGCAAAAAATTATGCCAAGCTCACCGTCGTGGTGCTCGACGAAGCCGGCAACGTGAAAGCCGTGCAGCGCGAGGACGGCGCCAGCATGTTCCGTCACGACGTGGCGCTCGGCAAAGCATGGGGCGCGGTGGCGATGAGCTGCTCCAGCCGCGCACTGGCGAATCGCGCCAAAGGCAATCAGAATTTCTTTTTGACGCTGGCGGCCACCGCGCAGGGCAAATTTTTGCCGCAGCAAGGCGCTGTGCTGATACGCGATGCGAGCGGCGCGATTCTCGGCGCGGCGGGCATCAGCGGCGCGAGTGGTGACGAGGATGAAGAGTGCGCCGCCAAGGGCGTTGAAGCGGCGGGATTAAAGGCGGATGCTTCTGCGTGATTGTTAATGTAAGTATTTGTTTTTAAACATTATATATAATAGACATAGGCGTGGCACGACGACGCGTCGTGGCATCTGTGCGCACCTTGCCGCTAGACAAGTTTGGCGGCGCCGCGCCTGAAGTGCGGAAAGCTACCCTTGAAACCAAGCGCGCGAATTTGGGGAATGACAAATTGCTTGATGGCTTTTCTCATCATGTTCCGATCGCATGTCATTTCAACGCCCTAACGTTGAAGCTGTTCGGGCCGCTGGAAGCGTGTCCGAACGAGCGCCGAGTTCGACCGACGCATCACGAAATGCGCGTAATACAGTATTAATCCTGGTTTGGTAGCCTGAGCCCTGAGCCTTGAACCACTCCAAAACGTCCTGATCGACTCGAAGCGAAATGGATGCCTTCGACGGCAGCGGCTTGAGACCGCGACGAACGACGCCTCGCACGATGTGGTTGATATCGGCTTCCGGGTGATCAGTGGTCGGAGTCGCGGACTTGCCCTTGGCCTTGGCCTTGAGACGCGCCCAATCAGTTTTTGACTTCGGTGAAGTAGATTTTTGTTTCACGGTTGGTTGCCTTGCGGAACGAGATGATGCGGATTTCATGGTCGGTCTCCGTATGTGCGATTGACACAGGAACACCGGCAAGCAGTCCAAGTGTGACGAAGCGCTGCTCACCGTAGGAGAATCGGTCGTCTTCGAAGGTAAACGTCACCCCTTCAAAAATGCAAGGGGCATCAATGAAATCAAGCCCATGCGCCTTGAGGTTTGCCGCCCGTTTTTCTTCCGACCATGTAAACTCTATCTGCGAATTGTATATACGAATAGTATTGGCGTCAACGAAGGCTGCGCAAGTGGTCTAACGTGGCGTTGAGCGGCGCGCGCGAAGGCACACGCATACCAGCGGCGTTACTCGCATACCGACCACGCTGATACGCGTCCGCTCGAACGCAGGGTTGGGCCGGTGTTGAGATCCATTACACACCCGGTACGATGCCTCGAACCGCCAAGGCTTTGGCTTGCAACGAGAACGGGCGGTCGGGGCCGTCGCCGAGGAACCGTTTCCAAAGCGCATTTCGCAGTGTCTCGCGCCGATCCGGGGACAAACCGGCGACATACACCCCGGGCGGGCCGACCCCCTTCAGATACGGTTTCCAGTAATCGTCAAAGGAACCGAAATCCATCGAGATCTCCAACGCCGCTTCGTCGACATGCTGCAAACCTGTGGCATGCCACAGCGCGCTGAGCTGTCCCGACTGCTTCAAGTGGCGGGGGTTTTCGGATCGTGTCTCTGCCTCCGGATCTAGGGCGATGGCTTCCTGCCAGAACACGGAGCTGATTCGGAGACCATCGCGATCCCAGGTACAAGCGGCAACGGTTCCACCAGGGCGGGTCACGCGACGCATCTCCTGCGCCGCCTTCTCAGGCTCTGGAATGAACATCAGGACAAGCAGCGAAAGCGTGTCATCGAACGAGCCGGTCGCATAAGGCAGGTCCAGCGCGTTTCCACGATCAAAGGTGACACGGGGATTGCTGAACTGCGTGCGGGCATAGTCGATGAACGGTTGCGCTGGATCGATTCCAACAATCTCGAATCGGGGGCTCGCAGCAGCTAAGTATTTTACCAAGCTACCTGTACCACACCCGACATCGAGCACCCTGCCAGTGTTTCCTATCCGCGCGAACTTCACGAACAATCTCACGGAGACGACCGGCGAGCAGAGCCGGCG
>VFLF01000092.1 GCA_009885185.1 Nitrosomonadales bacterium
GGTGGCGGCGGCGCAGTAAATCATTTAACCGCAGGATGGGTGCAACCCATCACAATTATAAGAGTTACACATGACCTCTCCGGCGCCCCAAAATCACAACATCGGCCAACCCGTCCGCCGCAAAGAAGATTTACGCCTCATCACCGGCAAGGGCCGTTTCAGCGACGACGTGAATCTGCCGCAACAGGTGTACGCGGTGATGCTGCGCTCGCCGCACGCGCACGCACGCATAAGCGGCATCGACAGCCGCAAGGCACTGGCGCTGCCCGGCGTGATCGCCGTCTACACCGGCGCTGACTTTCTTGCCGATGGTCTGAAGCCCATACCCTATAACGTATTCACCCTGCACCCCGCCGAGATTCAATTGCCCAACACCGACGGCACGCCGCCGTTCGTAACCGCGTGTTACTCCATCGCGATGGAGAAAGCCCGCTACGCGGGCGAAGTGGTTGCCATGGTGATCGCACAGACGGTGAACATCGCAAAAGACGGCGCCGAACTGGTGGAAGTCGATTACGAAGTGCTGCCATCCGTCACCGCGACGCGCGCCGCCGCCGCGCCCGACGCGCCGCGCCTGTGGGCGGATGCAAAATCCAATGTCTGCGTGGATGCGGACGTGGGTGCGAAAGATGCCACCGCCGCCGCGTTTGCCCGCGCGGCGCACATTGCCGCCATCGACACCTGGATCCAGCGTGTCACCGGCGTGCCGATGGAGCCGCGCGCGGCAGTGGGCGAATACGACCCGGCCACGCAACGCTACACCCTGCACGCGGGCAGCGGCGGCTCGGTGCGGCTGAAAAAAGACCTCGCCTTGATACTCGATGTGCCCGAAGACAAAGTGCGCGTGCTGATGGACGACGTGGGCGGCAACTTCGGCACACGCGGGATGATTTACCCGGAATTCGCGCTGGCGCCATGGGCCGCGCGCCGCATCGGGCGCCCAATCAAGTGGACGTGTGAACGCAGCGAGGCGTTTGTCAGCGATTTTCAGGGTCGTGATTTGGCGGTCAATGCCGAACTCGCGCTCGACGCGGAGGGCAATTTTCTCGCCATGCGCGGCTCCAACATCGGTAATTCAGGCGGGCACACCGGCAGTTTTACGCCGCTGCAAAAAGGCGTGGAGATCATGTCGAGCATTTACCGCATGCCGTGCGCGAATTTCCGCGCGCGCGCGGTGGTGAGCAATACCGTACCGACGCGCCCGTACCGCAGCTCGGGCCGCCCCGAAGTGATGTTCGTGATGGAGCGGCTGATCGATATCGCCGCGCGCGATTTTGGTTTTGATCGCGTGGAACTGCGGCGGCGTAATCTGCTGCAATCGAAAGAACTGCCATACACCAACCCCTTCGGCATGCACTACGATAGCGGGGACTATCACGACGCGATGGAAAAGGCGCTCACACTCGGCAACTGGACGGGCTTTCCCGCTCGCCGTGCCGAGGCAAAAAAGCGCGGCAAGCGCCGCGGCATCGGCATCGCGAATTACGTCGATACCGCCACCGGCGCGCCACGCGAGCGCGCGGAAGTCACGGTGCATCCCGACGGCAGGGTCGATGTGGTGCTCGGCACCATCTCCAACGGTCAAGGCCATGAAACCAGCTTCGCGCAACTGGTCACCGAATGGCTGGGCGTGCCGTTCGACAGTGTGCGGCTGATCACCGGAGACACCGATATCGTGCAGGTCGGCGGCGGCACGCACTCGGGACGCGGCATGCGCATGGGCAGCGTGGTGATATGGAATGCGTCAAAACAAATCATCGCCAAGGGAACGCGCATCGCGGCGCGGCTGCTGGAAAGCGATCCGAGCGTGATTCAATTCGACTACGGACGTTTCAAAACCAGCGGTGCAAATCAGTCCGTCAGTTTGTTCGAGGTCGCCGCGGCGGCACAACAATTAAACGACCTGCCGGATGATTTGCGCGGGCCCTTGGCGGCATTCAGCGATGAATCGTTCAACGAAGCGAGTTTTCCCTACGGTTGCCACGTGTGCGAAGTCGAAATCGATCCCGCGCTCGGCACGCTGGAGATCATCAAGTACTCCGCGGTGGACGACGTGGGCCGCGCGGTCAACCCGATGATTATTCACGGCCAGGTTCACGGCGGCATCGCGCAGGGCGTGGGCCAGGCGCTGTGGGAGCAATGTTATTACGACCCCGAGAGTGGACAGCCGCTGACCGGATCGCTGATGGATTACGCCATGCCGCGCGCGGATAATTTTCCGTTTTTTGACGCCGAGTTCACCGAGGTGCCCTGCACCACGCACCCGCTCGGTATGCGCCCGGCAGGCGAAGGCGGCACCACGCCCGCGCTCGGCGTGGTGATCAACGCCGTGGTCGATGCCTTGTCGGAATACGGCGTGAAGCACATCGAGATGCCCGCCACGCCGGAACGCATCTGGCGCGCCATCCATGGAAAACATTAAACTAATGTTTAAAAACAAATACTTATGATATTTTTACAAAATATCTTAAGTTTCATTGCTGCGCTTTTCGTTGTCACCGCACACGCGCAAAATTTCCCCAATCGACCGATTCGGCTGATCGTGCCGTTCCCGCCCGGCGGCGGCACCGATGCCACCGCGCGCATCCTCACGCAGGCGCTGGCCGAAAGCGCGGGCTGGCAACTGGTCGTTGAAAACCGCCCCGGCGCGACAGGCCGCATCGGCACCGAATTCGCGGCCAAGGCACCCGCCGATGGCTACACGCTGCTGCTCGGCACTGCCGGGCCGAACGCGATACTCCCCAGTACCAGCGTAAAGTTGCCGTACGATGCGGTAAAGGATTTCGCGCCGATCAGCCTGATTGATTCCGCCGACTACGCGCTGGTGGCGCATCCGTCGATGCCGATCCGAACGGTGAAAGATTTAATCACCGCCGCGCAACACCGCCCCGGACAAATCACCTACGCGTCCGCCGGCAATCTGTCGGTGGCGCATCTGGCCGGCGCGTTTTTCGGACAGTTCGCCAAAGTCGATATTGTTCACGTGCCGTACAAAGGCGGCGGCCCCGCCGTGGTCGCCACGCTAAGCGGTGAGACTGCGCTCTATTTCGGCGGCCCGAGCGTGGTGCATCAATCCAAAGCGGGCAAGCTGCGCGCCATCGCCACCACCGGCGCCAAGCGCTCGAAAATATTTCCCGGCCTGCCCACCATTGCCGAAACACTGCCCGGCTACGAAATCTCGCAGTGGGTAGGACTGCTCGCGCCCGCAGCAACACCGCGCGACATCATCAGCACCGTACACATCGCCGTCACTAAAGCCATTGGCGGCAGCAAGGTCACCCAGCAGTTCGAAGCAGCCGGCTCGCAGCCCGTGGGCAGCTCGCCGGAGGCTTTCGCCACGCACATCAAATCCGAAATCGCCAAGTGGCAAAAAGTCGTGGGCGCAATGCAGGTGCGCATCGATTAACGAATGCAAATACAGATTTCCAGCTCGCTCTCGCTCACTTACGTTTAAATAAGGCCTTCAGCCATGTCCGCCCCCGCACAAAGCAGCCGCATCGGAGAACCCGTACGCCGCAAGGAAGATCTGCGCCTCATCACCGGCAAGGGGCGTTTCAGCGATGACGTGAATTGGCCGAACCAGGTGTATGCCGTGATGCTGCGATCGCCGCACGCGCACGCGCGCATCCGCGCTATCGATGCGCGTAAGGCGCTGTTGACGCCCGGCGTCATCAAGGTGCTCACTGGCGCAGACCTGCTCGCCGACGGCATCAAGCCGCTGCCCCATGTGGCGCAATCCGCGCATCCGATGGAGCCGCAGTTGAACAATCCGCCGGGATTCAAGGATTTGAACGCGCCGCACCATGCGCTGGCGGTGGACAAGGCGCGGTTCGTCGGCGATGCGGTGGCGATAGTGATTGCCGATACCGTCAACCACGCCAAGGATGGCGCCGAACAGATTGACGTGGATTACGAGGTGTTGCCCGCCGTGACCGCCACCGTGGCGGCCACGCACACGGACGCGCCGCGCGTGTGGGACGACGCGGTGTCAAACATCAGCATCGATGCCGAGGTCGGCGACAAGGCCGCCACCAATGCCGCGTTCGCGCGCGCCGCGCACGTGGCAAAACTCGAGACCTGGATTCAACGTGTCACCGGCGTGCCAATGGAGCCGCGCGCCGCCGTTGCTGAATACGATGCCGTCACGCAACGCTACACCCTGCACGCTGGCAGCGGCGGCGCGGTGCGCCTGAAAACCGATCTGGCGAAAATGCTCGACGTTCCGGCAGATAAAGTGCGCGTGCTGATGGACGACATCGGCGGCAACTTCGGCACGCGCGGCATGATCTATCCGGAGTTCGCCCTGCTGCCGTGGGCCGCGCGCCGCGTTGGGCGCCCGGTGAAATGGACCTGCGAGCGCAGCGAAGCCTTCGCCACCGACTATCAGGCGCGTGATCTCGCGGTAACCGCTGAACTCGCGCTCGATGCCGAGGGCAATTTTCTGGCAATGCGCGGCGTCAACATTAGCAATCAGGGTTCACACCCCACCAATTACGGCCCGCTGAAAAAAGGCGTCGAGATTATGTCGAGCCTGTATCGCGTGCCCACTGCGCATTTCAAAGCGCGCGGCGTGGTCAGCAATACGATGCTCACCCGGCCTTATCGCAGCGCCGGACGCCCGGAAGTGATGTATGTGATGGAGCGGCTGATCGACATCGCCGCGCACGATTTTGGATTTGACCGCGCCGAACTGCGCCGGCGTAATTTGCTCAAGTCCGCGGAACTGCCTTACACCAACCCTTTCGGCATGATTTACGACAGCGGCGACTATCACGATGCCATGGAAAAAGCCTTCAAGCGCGGCGATTGGGATGGCTTTGCGGCACGTAAAGCCGAGGCCAAACAGCGTGGTAAATGCCGCGGCATCGGTGTTGCCAATTACGTGGATACCGCCACCGGCATTCCGCGCGAGCGCGCCGAAGTCACGGTACACCCCGATGGCTGCGTCGATGTGGTGTTAGGCATCGTGTCCAACGGTCAGGGTCATGAAACCAGCTTCGCGCAATTGATAAACGAATGGCTGGGCGTGCCGATAGAAAACGTGCGGCTGATCGTGGGCGACACCGACATTGTGCAGGTGGGCGGCGGCACGCATTCGGGGCGCGGCATGCGCATGGGCAGCGTGGTGATCTGGAATTCCGCGAAAGAAATTATCGCCAAGGGCACGCGCATCGCCGCGCGGCTGCTCGAATGCGACCCCAGCAACATTCAATTCGACAACGGCCGCTTCAAGGCGGCTGGTACAAATCAATCCGCGAGCCTCGCAGAAATAGCGGCTGCCGCGCAGCAGCTAAAAGATTTACCCGACGATCTGCGCGGGCCGCTGGCGGCTTTTTCGGATGTCACCGATCAGACGCCGAGTTTTCCGTACGGCTGCCATGTGTGCGAAGTCGAGATCGACCCCGCGCTGGGCACGCTGGAAATCGTGCATTAC
>VFLF01000822.1 GCA_009885185.1 Nitrosomonadales bacterium
ATGCCGCCGTGGGTGTGCCATCAATTCCCGGAAGCCGCCCGCATGGTGCGCCGGTTGCGCGATACGCCTTGCGACGACGCGGCGTGCGGTTGGTGCCGCGAACGGCACGACGCGCGCAGGGAACTCGCGCGCTGGTTTGCGCCCATCACGGATTTTCGGGCCGTGCCGCAAGACCAGGAAGGCCGCTCCCTGCAACAGAGCATCGTCGAATCCGCCATGCGCGGGCGGCATGTGCTGGGGGTGCTGCCCACGGGGGCGGGAAAATCGCTGTGTTACCAGATGCCCGCGCTGTCGCGTTACCACAAGACCGGTGCGCTGACCGTGGTGATTTCGCCGTTGGTGGCCTTGATGGCCGATCAGGTGGCGGGACTTGAGGCGCGGGGCATCCTGTCGTGCGCGGCGATTAACGGTTTATTGTCCATGCCGGAGCGCAAGGATGTGCTGAATCGCGTGCGATTGGGCGACGTGGGAATTCTGATCGTCTCGCCCGAACAGCTGCGTAACCGCACCTTACGCCGCGTGCTTGAACAGCGCGAAATCGGCGCTTGGGTACTGGACGAAGCCCATTGCATATCCAAGTGGGGCCATGATTTTCGTCCTGATTACCGCTATGTGGGGCGCTTTATCAGGGAAAAGGCGCGCGATGGCGACGTTGCTCCCGTGTTGTGTCTTAGCGCCACCGCCAAGCCCGATGTGATGGCCGATCTCATTGGGTATTTTCACGACGAACTCGGCATCGACCTCACGGTACTCAACGGCGGCGCGGAAAGAAAAAATCTTGATTTTCAGGTAGTACCCACCACGCCGCCGCAAAAGCTGGCGCATATACACCAGATTTTGATGGCCGATCTTCCGCCGGAGGCCGAAGGCGGCGCCATCATTTACTGCGCTTCACGCAAGGGTACGGAAGAGGTCGCGGCGTTTTTGCGCGCCCACGAGATTAACGCGGATCATTTTCACGCCAAACTGCCGCCGGAAACCAAAAAAAATGTTCAGCAGCGGTTTATCAAGGGCCAACTGCGCGTGATCGCCGCCACCAACGCTTTCGGCATGGGCATCGACAAGCCCGACGTGCGGCTGGTGATTCATGCGGATATTCCCGGCTCTCTTGAAAACTACCTGCAGGAGGCGGGCCGGGCAGGGCGCGATCAAGGGGTGGCGCGTTGCGTGCTGCTGTACACGCCCGAGGACGTGGAGCGGCAGTTTGGCATGTCCGCGCACTCAAGGCTTACGCAGCGCGAGATTCAGGCGATTTTGAAATCGCTAAGAAACCTGGATCGCAGAAAACGCATGAACGGCACGGTGGTGGCGACCGCCGGCGAAATTCTGGCGGAAACAGACGACGGAAACTTCGAGCGCGACAGCGCCACCGACGACACGCGCGTGCGCACCGCCGTTGCCTGGCTGGAAGAAGCGACGCTGCTGTCGCGCGAAGAAAACCGCGTACAGGTGTTTCCGTCGTCGCTGCGGGTGCGTTCCGTGGATGAGGCACGCGAAAAGCTGGCACAAAAGCCGCTGCTGGATGTCTACCGCCGTCAGTTGCTGGCGCTGGTCGAGGCGCTCGTCACCGCGGACGCCGACGAAGGCATTTCCACCGACGAGCTCATGGTTGTGTCGGGCTTGGGCGCGGAAAAAGTGCGTAACGCGGGATCACGCGCTGCTGTTCGATACCGGCCCGGCGTTCGGCCCGCAAGCCGACAGCGGCAATCGCACCATCGTGCCGTATCTGCGTGCCACAGGTGTGAAAGCGCTGGATGTAATGATCGTGAGTCACGACGATATCGACCACTACGGCGGCGCGTCATCCATTTTGCAGGCGATGCCGGTGGCGCAATTGCTGACATCGGTGCCGGACCTCGATCCGCTGCTGTTTGAAGCGGCCAGCGCCGCCCGCTGTGTCGCCGGACAAAGCTGGGTGTGGAACGGCGTGCGATTCGATATGCTGCATCCGGCGCAGGACAGCTACGGCGACAAGTCGATCAAGGACAACAACCGGGGCTGCGTGCTGCGCATTGCCACACGCGGCGGCGCGGTGCTGATACCGGCAGATATCGAAGCGCGCGCGGAACAGCAGTTGCTCGCGTCGTCACGCGATTCGTTGCGCGCGCCGCATCACGGCAGCAAAACCTCATCGACGCCGGAATTCATCGCGGCAGTCGATCCGCGCATCGTGATTTACCCCATAGGCTATCGCAACCGGTTTCGCCATCCGCATGTCGATGTGGAAGAGCGGTACCTGCGGCATGGCAGTCATGTCTATCGCACCGACCGCGACGGCGCGCTCACGCTGCACTTCGGCTCGAATGACACCATTAAAGTGACGCCGCATCGCGCGACGTATCGGCGTTACTGGCAGACGCCGATGGTGGGCAATCCGGTGCCTGATCCGGAAGAATTATAAAAATATCGTAACCATTCAGTCCGAACGATAAATTCAACGGCATTCGCCACAGAGGACACAGAGCACACAGAGAGTTTCGGCGCGCTTGTCCTCTGTGAACTCCGTGTCCTCTGTGGCAAAAAGGGTTTCGGGTTTTGTCCTCATGCTGAATAGTTACGATTTAGTTACGATTTTTCTGAAAATTGCGGTTTATCCCGCCTCGCTTTTGTCATGAAACGCCCGCTTCGCCTGTTGTTGATTGAGGATTCGGAAGACGACGCCGAATTGCTGCTTGCCCAGATCAGGGAGGGTGGATTCGATGTCACCCATACACGCGTTGATTCAGCCGCCGA
>VFLF01000433.1 GCA_009885185.1 Nitrosomonadales bacterium
CGCGGCATACGATTCAACGTAGTGGATGTTGCCACCGAGAAAGGCGTGCTGCCGATGCATCTGGTGCGTGGCCTTGCCGAGCGCATCGCGCCGCTGGGTTGGCATGTGCAGTTTTTGATGCACGTGGATGATTACCCCGACTTGGAAAAAATGTTCGACGGTTTTCCCACGGATTTTGTGATCGACCACTTTGGTTATATGAAAGCAGCGAAGGGCGTGCGTGATCCCAATTTCCAGGCATTCCTGCGGCTGATGAAAAGCGGGCGCTGCTGGTGCAAATTCACCGGCGCGTATCGCATCAGCGCGCATGACATGCCGTACCCGGATGTGACGCCGCTGGCGCATGCCATCATCGACGCCAACCCCAACCGCGTGGTGTGGGGCAGCGACTGGCCGCACGCCAAGCACGATGGCCTGATGCCCAACGACGGCGACATGTGCAGCCGGCTGCTCGATTGGGTGCCCGATGCGGCGACACGCGACAAGGTGCTGGCGCATAATCCGGCGAAACTGTACGGGTTTTAGATTCCCATGGTGAGCACTGGTTTACATAATATAAGTATTGGTTTTTAAAGGATATTTATCCGTGCCACAAACTCTGTTCGAAAAAATCTGGTCGCAGCATGTGGTGGTTGATAAAGGCAACGAAACGCTTCTCTACATCGACCGCAACCTGATCCACGAAGGCGCGTTTCATGCCTTCACCGCGCTAACCAAAGAAGGCCACAAGGTGCGTAAGCCGCGCCAGCAGCTCGCCACCGCCGACCACTACGTGCCCACGCGCGGACGCGACCAGGGGCTTGCCAGCGTGGTCGATGCCGATGCGCGCGAGATGATCCGGCTGTTTGACGTGAACGGTGCTACGCACGGCATCCGCTGCTTCGGCATGAACGATCCGCAACAAGGCATCGTGCATGTGATCGGCCCGGAGACCGGCTTCACGCAGCCGGGCATCACGCTCACCTGCGGCGACTCGCACACCTCCACCCACGGCGCGCTCGGCGCGTATGCGTTCGGCGTCGGCGCGTCGCAATTAAAACAGGCGCTCGCCACGCAATGTCTGTGGCAGAAAAAACCCAAAACATTCCGTATCACCGTCGATGGCAAGCTCGGCGCGGGCGTCACCGGCAAGGACGTGATCCTCGCCATCATCGCCAAAATCGGCACCGCGGGCGCCACCGGTCATGTGATCGAATACGCGGGCAGCGTGTTCCGTGCGATGGCGATGGAAGGGCGGCTGACCGTGTGCAATATGTCGATCGAGGCCGGCGCGCGCGCGGGCATGATCGCGCCGGATGACGTGACGTATCAGTATCTTGCGGGGCGCGAATACGCGCCGGGCCGTGGCAATGGCGCGCAATGGGATGCGGCGCTCGCGCAGTGGCGTGCGTTGCCCACCGATGATGGCGCGACGTTCGACCGCGAGGTGTCGTTAGACGGCAGCGCCATCGAACCCACGCTTACCTGGGGCACCAGCCCCGAAGAGGCGCTGCCGGTGAGCGCGGCGATTCCCGACCCGGCATCCTTCAGCGATGCCAACAAACGCGCGCACGCCGAATCCGCGCTGCGCTACATGGATTTGAAGCCCGGCACCAAACTCACCGACATCAAAATCGACCGCGTGTTCATCGGCACCTGCACCAATGGCCGCATCGACGACTTGCGCGCGGCAGCCGCGGTGTTGAAAGGCCGTAAGGCGACAGTGCAGGGCTGGGTGTCACCCGGCTCCACGCCGGTCAAGCGCGAGGCCGAAGCCGAAGGCCTGCATCGCGTGTTCGAGGAAGCGGGCTTGGAGTGGCGCGCGTCAGGCTGCTCCGGCTGCGCCGCGATGAACGGCGACAGCGTGCCTGCCGGTATGCGCGCTGCGTCCACCTCCAACCGCAATTTTGAAGGCCGTCAGGGCAAGGGCGCACGCACGCATCTGATGAGCCCGGCGATGGCGGCTGCCGCGGCGGTGACCGGTCGCGTAACCGATGTGCGCACGTTGATTTGAAAAACCTTTTTTGCCACAGATTTACGCAAATGAACACAGATTAACGTCAACACCAGAAGAAAAATCTGTGTTCATCTGTGTAAATCTGTGGCTAAGATTTTTTGAGGTTCATAAATGAAACCATTCACCACACTCACCGCTGTCGCCGCGCCGTTTGACATGGCGAACATCGACACCGACAAGATTATCCCCGCGCGCTACCTGCGCAAGCTGCGCAATACCGAAGCGGGCTACGGCCCGTGGCTCTTTTACGATATGTGCTTTGACGCCGACGGCCGCGAGCGCCCCGAGTTCGTGCTTAACCAAACGCCGTGGCGCAACACCGGCATCATTGTCGCCGCCGAAAACTTCGGCTGCGGCTCATCGCGCGAAGGCGCGGTCTACGCGATGATGGATTGGGGCATCAGCGCGGTGATCGCCCCCTCGTTCGGCGACATCCACTACGCCAACGAAATCCAGAACGGCATGCTGCCCGCGATCCTTGCCGAGGAGCATTGCGCCGTGCTGCGCGCACAACTCAAAGCCACGCCGGGGTCGAGCCTAAGCATTGATCTGGAAACGCAAACGATTACCGGACCGGATGGCAAGACGTATCGCTTCGACATCGAGCCGGTGTTCAAAGAGCGCTTGCTCAAAGGGCTGGACGACGTGGGGCTGGTGATGCAGGAGCTGCCGGCTATCGAGGCGTTTGAGAAACGGCATTTTGCGCGGATGCCGTGGTTGGCGTAAGCCTGTTAGTGGCCCGAGGGGCGATACAACCCCATGCGCCCGCGCCCGAGGCAGATTGAGCCAGCGCCCTCTACCATGAATATCGAGCGTTAACCGCTCGATATTCATGGTGATTGTGGCAGTATCTTCTGCATGATTTCCCGCGCCCATTTGCTGACTCGCATACGCGCCGCGCTCGCGCGCAGCCGCATTGTGGCGCTGGTGGGGCCGCGGCAAAGCGGTAAAACCACGCTTGCCCGCGCGCTCATGGGTTCGCTGGCCGGGGGGCGCGGCAATAACTACTTTGATCTGGAAGATCCGCGCAGCATTTCCCGGCTCGAAGAACCCATGACCGCCCTCGAAAATCTGCGCGGGCTGGTGGTGATCGACGAAGTGCAGCTACGGCCCGATTTGTTTCCGGTACTGCGCGTGCTTGCCGACAGACGACCGCTGCCGGCACGGTTTTTGGTGCTCGGCAGCGCGTCGCCGCCGCTGCTGCGGCAGGCCTCCGAGTCGCTGACCGGGCGTATCGAGATCATCGAAATCAGCGGTTTTTCGCTCGCCGAGGTGGGCGTCAAGAATCTCCCCCGGCTCTGGCAGCGCGGCAGGTTCCCGCTAAGTTTCCTCGCGCGCACTCATGCCGCCAGCGCGATTTGGCGCACGCAATTTGTGCGTTCGTTCCTCGAACGCGATTTGCCGCAATTGGGCGTGAATATTCCAGCAGCGGCGCTGCGCCGGTTCTGGACCATGCTGGCGCATTATCATGGGCAAATCTGGAATGCGGCGGATCCCGCGCGCTCTCTCGGCGTGGCCGAATCCACGGTACGGCGGTATCTGGATTTGCTCACGGGCGTTTACATGGTGCGACAACTTCAGCCGTGGCACGAAAATCTCGGCAAGCGACAGGTGAAAGCGCCAAAAATCTACATCCGGGACAGCGGACTACTTCATCACCTGCTGGGCATCACTACGCCCGCCGATCTGGAGGCGCACCCGATAGCAGGGGCTTCGTGGGAAGGCTATGCGCTGGAAGCGGCCATGGCCGCCGTGCAGCCGGACGAGTCGTATTTCTGGTCTACGTATCAGGGTGCGGAACTCGATCTGCTGATGTTCAAGAACGGGCGGCGGCTCGGCGTGGAGTTCAAACGCGCGGATGCGCCGCGCCTGACGCCCTCCATGCGCGTTGCCGTGGAGGATTTGCGGCTGGATCATCTGACCGTCCTCTACCCCGGTGCGCAACAATACGCGCTTGGAGATCGGATTACCGTGAGGCCGCTTGCCGCGCTGGCGAGCGGAGAAAAGACGCTGTTTGCGCCACCGAAAGGGCGGAAACGCGCGTCAACGGCCATGAATATCAAGCGCTAATCGCCCGATATTCATGGTACTACAGGGAGCTGTCGTTACTTGATCAGCAAATTCACCAGCACCTGCTGATAAATCTTCTGCAATGGCTCGATCTCATCCACTCCCACGCACTCATTCAGCTTATGAATGGTCGCATTGGTCGGGCCAAACTCCACCACCTGCGGGCAGATGTCGGCGATGAAGCGGCCGTCAGAGGTACCGCCGGTGGTGGATAGCTCGGTCTCCACGCCCGTCACCGACTTGATCGCTTTTGCAATCGCATCGACTAAATCGCCGCGTGCGGTCAGAAACGGTCGGCCATCGACGCGCCATTCCAGATCGTAATGCACGCCGTGGCGGTCGAGTATGTTCACCACGCGCGTTTGCAGTGATTCCGTGCTGCTGGCGGTGGAGTGCCGAAAGTTAAACCGCACGTGCGCCGCACCCGGAATCACATTGTTCGCACCCGTGCCGGAATTGAAGTTGGAAATCTGCCATGTCGTTGGCGGAAAATATTCGTTGCCGTTGTCCCACTTGGTTTGCGCAAGTTCCGCAATGGCGGCGGCGACTTCGTGGATCGGGTTACGCGCCATGTCGGGATAGGCGACGTGACCCTGAATGCCGTTTACCGTGAGGATGCCGGTCAACGAGCCGCGGCGCCCGTTTTTAATCATGTCGCCGAGTTTTTTCACCGACGTGGGTTCGCCGACGATGCAGTAGTCGAGCTTTTCGCCGCGCGCGGCCAGCGCTTCGACCACGCGCACGGTGCCGTCGATGGCGGGGCCTTCTTCGTCGGAGGTAAACATCACCGCCAGCGAACCGGGGTGGTCGGGATGCGCCTTGACGAATTCACGTATCGCCACCACGAAGGCGGCCAACGAGGTTTTCATGTCCGACGCGCCCCGCCCATAAAGCCAGCCGTCGCGGATGGTGGGCGTGAATGGATCGCTTTTCCATTGATCCAGCGGCCCGGTGGGCACCACGTCGGTGTGGCCGGCAAAGCAGATCAGCGGCTTGGCGGTGCCGCGCCGCGCCCACAGGTTATCCACGCCGCCCATGCTGATTTTTTCGCAGGTGAAGCCGAGTGGTTCGAGGATGGCAATGAGCACATCGAGGCAGCCTGCGTCTTCGGGTGAAACCGAGTTGCGCGCGATGAGTTGTTTGGTCAGTTCCAGTGTATTGATGTCCACTTGCGAGGTCTCCTGTAATGTCCAGCGAATCTTATCAAAGTGCGGGTAAAATCCGCACCACTTCCGCACAGTGCCACGCTTATCACGATAACCATGTCCGCCCTGTTACTGTCACACGCCTGCCACGCGATGTTCGGCGCCGAACTCGTTGCCGTGCTGGCGCGCCTGCATGTGCCGCTCGATCTGCTGGTGCTGCCGGCCGACAAAGATGCGCGTCCCGCCGAAGCTGACCTCGCGCGCATCGAAGTGGCGTTTTTTTCGCAGGATAATTTTCCGGATTACTCGCGGCAGTTTTTTTCCGCCGCGCGCAAGGCACGCAACCTCAAATGGCTGCATGCGTTTAACGTCGGCGTCGATCATCCAATTTACACCGAGATGCTGGAGCGCGGCGTGCGCATCACCACCTCGGCGGGCACGACCGCGGAGCCGATTGCGCAAACGGCGTTGACCGGCATCCTGATGCTGTCGCGCGGCTTTCCGCATTGGTTGAAGGCGCAGCGTGAGCATCGCTGGGACCCGGTGCGCCTGCAACAATCGCCGTGTGATCTGCCGGGGCAGACCGTGCTGGTGGTGGGCTTCGGCGGCATCGGCGCGGAATTTGCGCGTCTGGCAAAAGCACTGGGCTTGCGCGTGATCGGCGTGCGGCGCGGCGCGCGCCAGGCAGGCGATCCCGTGGATGAACTGCACACGCCCGATCAACTCGATGCGCTGTTGCCGCGCGCCGATTGGTTGATGCTTGCTTGTCCGCTCACCACCGAAACGCGCAAGCTGATCACCGCGCAACGCCTCGCGCTGTTGCCCAAGGGCGCGCACATTATCAACATCGCGCGCGGCGAAGTCATCGACGAAGTCGCGCTGATCGCGGCGCTGCAAAGCGGCCACCTCGCCGGCGCGTATCTCGATGTGTTCGAGCAGGAACCGTTGCCGACAACATCGCCGCTGTGGGACATGCCCAACGTGCTGGTTACGCCGCACAATTCCACCAACTCGCGCGGCAACGAACGACGCGTATTCGACTGCTTCGTGGGCATCCTCGAACAATGGAAAAACAACGTACCGCTGACCAATGAAGTATTTCGTGCCGAGGAAAAATAATGAAATTAAAACAAATACTTATGTTAGTTCCGGCGATAGGCGCCACCACGCTGGTGCAAGCCCAAGCCCCTACAGCAAGCACAGGACAGCCCTACCCTACGAAAAGCGTGCGCATCATCGTACCCTTCGCCGCCGGCGGCAACACCGACTTCACCGCGCGCACCATCGCCGCCAAATTGACCGAAGCGCTGGGCCAGCAATTTCTGGTGGACAACCGCCCCGGCGCTTCCACCAACATCGGCTCCGACATGATCGTCAAGGCCGCGCCCGACGGCTACAACATCCTGCTCGGCGGCGCGGCCAATACCATCAACGTTGCCGCGCTGGCCAAAGTGCCGTTCGATCTGCAACGCGATCTCGCGCCGATTGTTTTGTGCGTGAAGGGCGCCAACGTGCTGTCGATTCATCCCTCGCTGCCCGCCAAAAATCTTAAAGAACTGGTCGCGCTGGCAAAAGCCAAACCGGGGCAACTCAATTACGGCACCTCGGGTGTCGCCAGCTCCAACCACATGGCCGGCGAATTGTTTACGTCCATGGCGGGCATCAAATTGAATCACGTGCCGTACAAGGGCAACGCGCCCGCCCTGACCGATCTCATCGGCGGCCACGTCGAGATGATTATCAGCGGCGTGCCCGCGCTGATCCCGCACATCAAGAGTGGGCGCATCCGCTCGGTCGCCATCGGCAGCCCCAAACGCTTCGCGGCAATACCCGACGTGCCCACCTTCGACGAACAGGGGCTAAAAGGTTACGAGGCCTCCACCTGGTTCGGCTTCATGGCACCGATCAAAACCCCGCGCGACATCATCGTCAAACTTAATGCCGAAACCGGCAAAGTGCTCGCCAGCAAAGAGATCCGTGACCGCTATCAGACCGAAGGCCTCGAACCGCAAGGCGGCACGCCGGAAGCGTTTGCGAAATTCATCGCGTCCGAAATCGAGCTTTACACCAGAGTGGTGAAGGCGGCGAATCTGCCGAAGCTGTGACCAAGGTTGCGCGCCGGGGCGTGAGTATTGACGCGCCTGAATTCAGTCTTTAAAATGACTTAATTCAGACTTAGGAAATGCCGCCATGAAACTCTCCGAGCAAGTAAAACCCATCAGCTACTTCAAGGATAACGCCGCAAAAGTCATCAGCGACATCACCGCATCACGCGAGCCGCTGATCATTACGCAGAATGGCGAGGCCACCTGTGTGGTGCAGGACATCAAGAGCTTTGAAGAAATCGGCAACACGATTGCGTTGCTCAAAATCCTGGCGATGGGCAGGAAACAGATCGAAGAAGGAAAGGTTCGTCCGGCACGAAAAGTGTTTGCCGAGCTGGACAGGAAATTTCTGAAATGAGCCACACGGTTCTGTTCCTTGAGTATGCGGAACACGACCTGCGGAACATCCACGCGCATATCGAGAGCCGCTTTTCGAAAGAACTCGCCAACAAGGTTTACGTCGCCATACGGGATGCCATCCTCCGGCTTGAGGGCAATCCGAACCTTGGCCGTGTCATTCCTGAGTTATCGAAGCTGGGGATGACCAACTACCGTTGTTTGGTGGTCGAACAAAGGAACAAGGTTGTCTATCAGATCGATGCCGGTAAGAATCATGTCTATATCTACCTGATTTGCAGTGAGCGACAGGATTTTGAGGCGGCTTTGGCCAAGCGCTTGCTGGAAACGTAGCCTGCGTCAAAGTCGCCTGGAGAAAATATGTTTAAAAACAAATGCTTAATGTTATACCTGCTATTGGGTATTTTCTTTGTCGCAGAAGTGCGGGCGCAAGCCGCTTCGACAGGCTCAGGACAAGCTTGGGTGCCCACCAAAAACGTCGAGATCATCGTCAGCTCCGTGCCCGGCGGCAGCAACGACAAGACCGGGCGCGAAATCGAAAAGGCGCTGAACGAGATGAAGGTCGTGCCGACATCGACTTCCATCGTCGGCAAGCCCGGCGGCGGCGGCAACATCGCGATGGCCTACACCAACCAGCATCCCGGCGACGGGCATTACCTGATGGTGACCACCTCCACCATCAGCAGCAATCACATCATCGGCGCGAGCAAACTCACTTACTCGGACTTCACGCCGATAGCGATGCTGGTCAACGACTACGTGGTGTTCGCGGTGAAAACCGATTCGCCGCTGAAAACCGGCAAAGACATCATGGCGCAGTTCAAATCCAAGCCGCAAAGCGTGGCGATAGGATTCGCCGCCGCGTTCGGCAACACGCGGCACGTCGCGGCGGGGCTGCTGATTAAGGCCGTGGGCGGCAATCCGCGCGATCTGAAAACCGTGGTGTTCAAAGGCTCCGCCGAAGCGATTTCCGGTTTGCTTGGCGGCCATCTTGAAATGGTCATCATCGGCGCGGGCAACGCGGTGGCACATGTGCAAACCGGGCGCATGCGTGTGCTCGCGGTCACCTCGCCGCAGCGCCTGACGGGCGCGCTGTCGTTCGTGCCGACGTGGCGCGAGCTCGGCGCGGATGTGGTGTCGGGCAGTTGGCGCGGCATATTCGGCCCGAAAGACATGCCCGCGGCGCAGATCGCGTTCTGGGAAAATGCCATGCGACGCGTGTCGCAAAACACCGGCTGGAAAGCCGATATCGAACGCAATTATTGGTCGGAAGATTTCGCCATCGGCGCGCAGCTTAAAAAAGAGCTGGAAACCGATTACGCGGATACAGAAAAAATTCTGGTGGATATTGGGCTGGCAAAATAGAGGTGTAAATAATGTTTAAAAACAAATACTTACAATCCTATCTGGTATCGGCTTTATGGTGCGGCAGCGTCGCCGCCCAAGGCTGGACGCCAACCAAAAATGTCGAGATCGTCGTCACCTCCGCACCCGGCGGCAGCAACGACAAGACCGGACGCTCGGTGGAAAAATTGCTGAACGAACTGAAACTCGTGCCGACCTCGCTCACCGTGGTCAACAAGCCCGGCGGCGGCGGCAACATCGCGTTCAACTACGTCAACGGGCACGCGGGTGATGCGCACTATTTGATGGTCGGCACCACCGCGATGCTGTTTAACCACATCCTCGGCGCGAGCAAAATGAACCACAGCGACTTCACGCCGATTGCGTCGCTGTTCAATGACTACGTGGTGTTCGCGGTGCATCCGAACGCGCCGTTCAAGGCCGGCAAGGATCTGATCGAGCGCCTGAAAAAAGATCCGCAATCCATTTCTCTCGGTTTTGCCACCGCGCTCGGCAGCCACAACCACGTCGCGGCAGGACTGCTGATGAAGGCTGTCGGCGGCAACGCGCGCGATTTAAAACCGGTTGCGTTCAAAGGCTCTGCCGAAGCGGTGACAGCGTTGATGGGCGCGCACATCGATCTGGTGACCACCGCCGCGGGTAATGTCAGCGGACATGTGCAAAGCGGCAAGCTGCGCGTGGTCGGCGTGTCGGCGGACAAGCGCCTGCCCGGCACGCTCGCCCACGTGCCGACGTGGAAAGAACAGGGCGTCAACCTTGTTTACGGCGGTTGGCGCTCCATCGTCGGACCCAAGGGACTCACCGCCGCGCAGGTGGCGTTCTGGGAAAACGCGCTGCGCCGCGCGGCGCAAAGTGCGGAATGGAAAACCGAACTGGATCGAAATTACTGGTCGGATGATTTCGTCACCAGCGCGCAGTTCCGCAAGGATTTGGAGAAGGACTACGCCGATATGAAAGCGGTGCTGGTGGATATTGGATTGGCGCGGTAGCCGGCGGGCGGGTTCTTGTTTGGAGACAGCGCCCACTTCCCCTGTCATTCCCGCCTGCGCGGGAATGACCATGAAGATTTTTCGTGTGACTTTAGCCATTTGAAAGAATTCGCTGGCGTCTGAGGGGGACTTTGTGTATTGTTCCCCACTTATGGGGAGCCTCGCTGATCCGATTGTGTTTCGCCACCGCGGGCGTGACCTGACGACGGCGGATATCACCAGCATTCAAGCCACCATTGCCGCTTACTACGAGCGCGGTCGCACCTTTATTGGCGTGCGACTTTGCGAACAATGGGATTGGCGGCAATCGAACGGGCAGTACAAAGCCTTCGCGGCGCGCGATTTGTTGCTGCGGCTGCAGCGTGCGGGACTGGTCGAGCTGCCGGCACCGCAACGAACCAAGGTGAACCGGCCGCGGCAAAACTACGAGCAGATGCCGCTGTTTATCCAGACGCGGCTCACAGGAACGCTCGCGGATTATCCGGCTGTGCGGCTGCAATCGGTGCAGGGCGCGGTCGAGCACTATCTTTGGGACTACCTGCTCGCGCACCACCATTATCTGGGACGTCCGACGCTGGTCGGAGAGCATCTGAAGCAGCTGGTGTTCTTGGGCAAGCAGGTGGTCGGGTGTCTGGGCTGGGCGAGCGCGGCCTGGAAGATCGGGCCGCGTGATCAGTATATTGGCTGGAGCCTTGAGCAGCGCCGCGCCCGCTTGTCGTTGCTCGCCAATAATGTGCGTTTCCTCGTTCTGCCCTGGGTGCGCGTGCCCAGTCTTGCCTCGTGCGTGTTGGGGCTTAGCGTGCGAGGACTGTCGGGGCTGTGGCAGCAGCGCTATGGTCACGCGGTGGTGTTGGCGGAAACTTTCGTCGATAGCGCGCGCTTTGCCGGCACCTGTTATCGGGCCGCCAACTGGCAGTGCGTGGGCCAGACGCAAGGTAGCGCCAAACGCGGTCACGTCTATCACCATCATGGCAACGTCAAGCGCATTTATCTGTATCCGTTGACGCGTCATTGGCGCGAACCGTTGACTGCCGGGCTGATGCCGTGACTCACGCCGAGGCGCTCGCCATCTTGGATTCGCCGCGGGCGCAAGCCGCGCGCACCATCCTCGCCTTGGCCGAGAAGGCCAAGCTTTGGGATCAACTGCAAGCCAAGGGAGCGACTACCCCGATCAGTCCCACCACCCCCTCTGGGATGCAGCCGGTGTATCTGAAGCCGCGCGCGCGCCGGCGCGCCAAACCACCGGGCCGCAAGCATGGACATCCGGGGGCGCATCGGCGCGTGCCGGCGCACATCGATACGCGCGTTGAACACAAGCTCACGTACTGCCCGGACTGTCACCATAAAGTCGGGCCCTCGATCCGCCAGCACACCCGGATCATCGAGGAGATCCCACCCGTCGTGCCCGAGGTCACCGCCCACACCGTACACGGTCATTGGTGTGCCACCTGCAGCAAAATCGTCACCGCGCCGGTGACGGCGGCCCTGCCGCATAGCACCTTGGGCCTGCGCTTCGTGGTCTACACGGCATGGCTGCATTATTTCGTCGGCGTGAGCGTCGGCAACTGTGTGAAGATCGCGCAGGCCTCGCTCGGTTTCACAGTGAGCCCCGGCGGCCTGACTCTCGCATGGACGAACCTCGCCCTGCGCCTGGAAGGCGACTATGAGCGCATCCGCCAGACCATCCGCAACAGCGCGGTCCTGCATGCCGACGAGACGGGCTGGCGCATCAACGGTGTGACGTGCTGGTTGTGGGCCTTCGCCACCCGTCACCAGTGCTACTATTTGATTGATCCGCATCGCGGCTCGAGCGTCGTCAAGGCGGTGCTCGGCTCGCTGTTTGCCGGCATCCTGATCACCGACTTCTGGGGTGCCTACAACGCGCTCGAAGCGCTCGCCAAACAGAAGTGCTATTTCCATTTGTTCACGGAGCTCAAAAAGGTCGATAAACTCACCCCCGCACGCCCTTGGCGACGCTTCCGCAAAAAGCTCGCCCGGCTGCTCAAAGATGCGGTCCGCCTTGGCCAGGCGCGAACCCCTATGAAGCCCCAGTGCTACGCGCGGCGAAAGGCCCAGTTGCATCGGCGCCTCGACCAATTCATCGCCACCCCATGGACCGACCCCCACGCCAAACGCCTCATCAAACGCTTGCGTCGCCACCGTCATGAGATGCTCACCTTCCTCGATCACGAGTCCGTCAGCCCCTACAACAACCATGCCGAGCAGCAAATGCGGGTTGCCGTCCACACCCGCAAGGTCAGTCAACAGAACCGCTCAACCCAAGGCGCCAAAACGCACGCCATCTTGCTCAGCCACTTTCGTACCGCCAATCTGCAAAAGCTCAACCCCCTCGACTACGTGATGCAATTGGCCAAGGCTGCGATCATCGCCAAACCCGCTGCCTCCGACACCGCAGCCGCAATCCTCACGCCCCTCAAACAAGCTGCCTGATCGCCCCGCATGTCGCCTGCGCATCGGGGCACCTCTGCTAAAATCACCAGCGGGATCTATCCTCTTACTGGACACTGTCCGTCATGCCTAAGCCTCGCACCTGTGAGAAGTGTGGTGCCCGCAACCTCAAGCGCCGCTCGACCACTTACCCGCTCATACTGCCCGGCCAGCAGATCAATGTCGGACGCGTCCAAGTCGATGAATGCGCCGAATGTGGCCACCTCATGCCGACCCCAGCAGGACAGGACAAATTGCAGCGTTGTCTCCAAGTATTCTCTGGAATGCTCGACATCCCCCGAAAATCGTAACGCTATCGTTTCAATCCGCTAAAGTCACACGATTTTTCAAATTTGATAATGCACGGCACTAATCGCAGGGTAAAAACGACATGAAAACCATCCTCATCACCGGCGCCGCCGGGCGCATCGGGACTTTCCTGCGCCCCGAACTCGCGGGCAAGTACAAGTTGCGCCTCTCCGATATCAAGCCGATCAAAGACTTGAAACCCGGCGAGACGTTCATGCGTGGGGACATCTCGAACCTGAAAGACGCGCTGCGTATCACCAAGGGTGTGGATGCCGTGGTTCACTTCGGCGGACAGTCGGGCGAGCATGATTGGGAAA
>VFLF01000689.1 GCA_009885185.1 Nitrosomonadales bacterium
ATCGGCCGTGCCCGCGCCATCAAGCTCCAACGCCGCACCCGCCGATACCGTTGTGCCTGCCGCGGCAGTGCCCAGCGTTCCCGCACCTGTCAGGCGGATTGCGCCCGCGTTGATCGCGGTGGCGCCTGCATAGGTATTCGCTCCACTCAGCGTGAGCGTGCCCGAGCCTTGCTTGTTGAACCCGCCCGTACCGCTCATCACGCCCGAATACGTGGTTGAAGTGTTGTCCTGCCCGGCGGTCAGGGTAAACGTGTTCAGCGAAATGTTGCCCGCGCCGCTGATCGACCCCACAATATCGTTACTGCCGGTAAGCGACAGTATGGCGCCGCCTGCAATAATTACGGCGGAGTTATTGGGTATCGCCGCGGTGTTGTCGATCAAGGTACCAGCGTTGATGTTCGTGGAGCCAGTGTAGGAATTGCTGCCGCTGATGCTCAACGTGCCGGCGCCCGCCTTCGCCAGATTGCCCGTACCCGCAGCAATACCGCTGTAAGACAGTGTCGCCCCGGTGCTCACATCGATGGCGCCCGTGCCCGTCAGTGAAATGCCGCGGTTTCCATTTAACGTGAATGTAGCGCTGGCTGCGAGCGTGCCTCCACCGTTAAACACGATGCTGCCGGGCGTTGCCGCCGCGGGTGCCGTACCCAGGTGGTTGTCGGCGCTTATGCTCAACACCCCGCCGCTTATCGTGGTCGCGCCGGTATAAGTGTTGGTGCGCGACATGGTGAATGTCCCTGCTCCTTGCTTCACCACGGATGTGGTGCCGGCAATGACATTAGCCGGTGGGCCGCCGCCCCCCTGAGTGCCCGCGCCGCTATGGTTTAGCGTGAGAGTTCCTCCGTTCAGACTAATCTGGCGCAGTGCCGTGATCGTCGAGGCATTCAGGGTCACGTTAAGCGAACCTGTCGTCGCACTGATATTAGAGTTATTGGTCGAAAAATTAATATCGCCCGCCGCGGTGAGGGTAAGCGTCGCATTACCCCCTGCAGATTTTGTGATGGCGTCAGCCACCGTAATATTGCCTGCTTGCGCGCCGGTCGCGCCAGTAGTGATGGTTACGCTGGTACCTGCGTTCAGAGAAGTTTCGATATCGTTGCGATCGACAACCGCGTTATCGGCTGTTGCATCGAAATTCGGCAATGCAGTACCGCCGGTCGTCGGCCCGGGGTTGCTAATCGTAATGTTGCGAGGATCAAGGAGCCATTGCCCCGCCGCTCCGTTGGGGGCGCTTGCATCAACCGATCCATTGACCTCAAGATATTCCTTGCCAGAAGTCTCTACGAATCCACCGTTGCCGGACTGTGAACCTCCTTTGGCACTGATTGCACCGTAGTAGCGCGTCGCATCATTCGCCCAAACAATCACCTTGCCGCCATCGCCGCTTGTAATCGCATCGGCCTTGATCGTCGCATTCGGACCGACGTAAGTGCGAAATGCATTCTGCACCTCCGGATTCATGCCCTGGTAATCGCCGCCCACCAGCACCGTGCCGCCACCGGTGCTGCCGGAGGCATCAACGCTCGCCGAGTTGATGAGGCCGACTTGATGGCCGAGCAGTTTGATCGTGCCGCCGGTGGTGTCGCTGCCAATGGCTTCGATGCGCCCGTCGGCGAGCAAATTGGCCGTTTGCGCTTGCACGCTGATGTCGCCGCCGCGAGAACCATTCGCCGCGAGTACGGAGCTTGACCCCAGATTGACGCTATCGGCTTCAAGACGAATCACGCCATTGACGTTGCTCAGCGTGCCGGCTTCGATGATGCCGTCGTTGTTGACCACGGATTTGATGAGCTGATCCGCCGCCTTGGCGGTGAGCAGCACTTGCCCGCCGCCGGCGCTAATGAGGCCTTTGTTGTCGGCCAATGCGTTGAGTGCGCCCTGATCGACGGCGAGGCCGATCAACTTGTTGCCGTTGAGATTCAACGTGACCTGATCGCCCGCCGCGAGCGCTACACTGCCGTTGGCGGCGGTGATCGCGCCTTCGTTTTTGACTTGCGGGCCGATCAGCGCAACGTAACCGCCGTTGGCGATAATATTGCCGGCGTTGACCACGTCGCCGGTGGCGCCTTCGTTGATAAAGTTGTAGCGGCCCGCGAGAAAGTTTTCATTCGACAGGCTGAGTGTCGAGGCCACCAGCCCGCCCACGTCCACCTGCGCGCCGCGCCCGAACAGTACGCCGTTGGGGTTGAGTATGAACACCTGCCCGTTGGCGGACAGCGAACCGAGTATCTCGGTGGGATTCTGCCCGAGCACGCGATTCAACGCGATGCTTGACGACGACGGCTGCGCGAAGCGCACCGATTCGTTGGCGCCGATGTTAAAGCTTTGCCAGTTGATGGCGGCGCGGTCGGTGCCCTGCGTGATCAGCGTGCTGGCACCGCTGCGGCTGACGGCGGCCTGTCCGGCAACGACTTGTTCACCCGTGGGACCGGCCCATACAGGCGCCGCGGTGGCAAACAAAGCTACCGCCACCGCATGCGCAATAGGTTGGGGCGGGAAATGCCACCCTGTGCGATTGCTGGCGCTTTGTTCGGCCCGGCCCGTTTTTCTCATGGCGCTTCCCTGCTGAATGATTCGCAAGGATGAATGGTAGCAAGCTCAGCGCCACAGATGGCTATTAGTTATTGATTTTTATAGATTTTTCCCGTTTCACTGTGTGATTTTTCGCACACGCTAATGCACATGATCCCGAGGCAGCGTGCGGGGCACGGTAGGAACAACCGAGACGAGAAATCGCGAAAATTCATAAGTATTTGTTTTTATTGAATTTTTTATAAATAAGCCACTACCCCGCCATCACGCGTATCAGCATCGTCCCAAAACCCCTCAAGCACGCAGCTTGGACCGCCAGCGCCACGGAAACACCAGCGCGCCCAGCACCATCAGCACGCCGCCGATTACCCAGCGCGTGCGTTCGCGCGCACGCGAGCGCACCTCGCGCTTGACGAACTCCTCGCCCTTGCGCATTTCGTTGTACGACTTGAGAAACGACGAGATGCGGCGCACTTCAGTCTCGGACAGAGCCTCGCCCTGCCAGCGGCTTTGGGCTTCGCGCGCG
>VFLF01000087.1 GCA_009885185.1 Nitrosomonadales bacterium
CTTCCCAAACCGGCACGGGCCTTGAAAAGATGTGTAGATACGTATGCCCTTCGGGAGAAGGGCCGGGAATGAGGGAGGGTTTTGAATTGCACTTCTTGGCGGAACATTATACCGCCGCTGTTTCGCCCAGAATGCCTCGCGCGCTGACGATGCCGCTGCGCACGGCGGCTTCCAGCGTAGCCGGATAGTCGCTGGCGGTGTAATCGCCAGCGAGCCAGAAATTCTTCAACGGCGTTTTCTGCGCGGGACGGCGCAGATTCGGCGTGGCGGAGAAGGTCGCGCGCTTTTCGGTGATGACACGGCGCCACTGTAACGGCGGCAGCGGGCCGAAGTGTGCGCCGAGTTCTTCAAGCACGCGTTGCGCCAGTTCGTCCTGCGTCAGTTCGTGATGCGGGCCTTCGGCACTGATCACCGCGCCGATCAATCCGTGCTGCCCGCACAGGGCCTCGCGGTCGAACAGCCACTGCGCAAAGCCGCGTGACAACCCGGTCATCGGCACGGGCAGCGCCACGCGGCCATCGAATTGCAGATACACGCTGGTGATCGGCTGGTATTCCAGCGCCTGCACTATTTGCGCCGTTTGCGTCAGCGCGCCGATGCCGGCGAGAAACGCCGCCACCTGGTGCGGCGGCAGCGCGCAGATGACGTGACTGAAGGTGCGCGCTTCGTCGCCTGCGGCAAGTTGAAACCCGCCTGCAACGGAAGTGATCGCTGTGACGCGGCGACCGGTCAACACGTCGCCGCCGCGCGCGCGCACATAGTCCGCCGCCGGCTCCGGAAACAACGCGCTGAAATCCACCCGCGACATCAGCATGTCGCTGTCGGCGCGGCCCGCGTTCAGCCCGTCGCGCAGCACGTTCAAAAAAAGTTGCGCGGAGGATTTTTCCGGCGGCGTGTTGAGCGCCGAGACGCACAGCGGATTCCACAGGTGTTCCGTCAGCACCGGCCCCTGTGCGTGTGACGCGAGCAGGGCGCTGACGCTGATATCGCGTGGCAGTAAAAATTTCGCGCTTTGCAGCGCGCGCATCATGCGCACGGCGGCCCAGCATTCGCTGAACGACGCGCCCTTGGCGGTGAACAAGGCGGCGGCTAGATGCAGCGGCGCGGGCAGTCTGGGCGCGCGCAGATGCAAGTGCTGGTGAACGTACCAGTCGAGCGGAAAGCGCAGCAATGTACTGGCCGGGGAGGGATGAACCTGCGCGATCAGCCGCAACGTTTCGCGATACGCGCCGACGAGGATGTGCAGGCCGTTATCGAGCAGCGTGCCCTGAATATCCACGCGTCGCGCGCGCCCGCCGAGTACCGGACCGGCCTCATACACCCTCACGCGCACGCCTTTTTCGGCCAGCGTGACGGCGGCGGCCATGCCGGCGTAGCCGCCACCGATAATGGCGACGTGCGGAGGGGTATCAGACACGCTTGGTTAAATATCTTTTAAAAACAATTACTTATGAAATTATCGCGGATGACCGGCCCAGACCGCGCGAGGCACATGCACCTTGCCTTCGAAAATGCGTCGCGCCGTGCGTATCAGTGCGGCGCGGCGCAGCACTTGCTTGCCGTCGATGAAATCCGCATCCAGATCGATGGCGATTTTGCCCGACGGATGTTCGATGTCGATCATGCCTTGCGGCGCGCGGGAACGGCGCGTGAGTTGTTCTGCGATGGTGCCGGGAATCGCGCACGCCGACGCGATGCACACCGTGCCGGTAACCGGGTGCGACTTGTGGCAGGTGTCCGGCACGAAATAGCGCGAGGTGATGACGCCGCCGTTGCGCGCTGCCGCGAGCAGGGCGATTTTCGGCACGACATTTTTGGATACATCGCCCATGCCCATCAGCACACCCGCCTTGCGGCGGATGACTTTCATGCGCTGCATCAGCGCGCGATCCGCGTCCAATTCGTTCGGCGTCTCGTAACCGGTTTTTCCCATGTCGGCCGCACGCATCATCACAATCGGCATCGCCACATCGACGCAGCTCACGTCAATGCCATCAATCACATCCAGCGGCTTGCCGGTGGGCAGCAGTTTTTTCGTGACCGAGCCGATGGCGGCGGTGAAGTTGATGCCCACCGGCGCCGCGGCGCCAGGCACGCCGTCGATGGCTGCAGTGCCCTCGTACGTCACCGCGCCACCCGGCGTTTGCACTATGGCCTCGACCACCGATTGCGTGTTGACATTAAAAATGCGCACCGGCGTTTCCCCGTCCTTCGCCGGAATCAATCCCTGATCGATGGCAAACGGCCCCACTGCCACCAGCATGTTGCCACAGTTGGGTTTGGTATCGACACGCCGCTCGTTGATTTCGACTTGTGCAAACAGATAATCCACATCCACGCCGGAGCGTTGTGACTTGCTCACCATCGCCACCTTGCTCGTCACCGAATGCGAGCCGCCGATGCCATCCACCTGAATTTCATGCGGCGAGCCCATCACTGCCAGCAACACGGCATCGCGCGTGGCGGTATCGGTGGGCAGATCGGCCAAGTGGAAAAACGGCCCGCGCGAGGTGCCGCCGCGCATGATGACGCAGGGGATTTGGGTTTGCATGCCAGTTTTTTTTGATGAAGAATTTTGACGGTGGATTATAGCGTGCCGCTACGTCAGTGATGGTGGTCCAGCCATTGAAGACAAGGCACGGGAGAACTGATCCTGTAAGCTTCTCGTTGATGACTTAACAAAAGAGAAATCCTGAAAGCGAACAATCGGCATAACGCACTGGAAGTCATCAAGAAAGAGCAGTTGAAGCGACGCGTATTTACAGTGGAATTCAAGGCCGAGGTGGTACGCCACAAGAAAGCCGAGAACCTCACGCCTGCCGAATGCAGTCGTAAATTTGCAGTGCTGCCCAAGCTCATACAGCATTGGGAAAAGTAATACGAAGCTGGTGAGTTGACGGTGGCGGCGGGTCGCCGTGCGGTGGGTCCGGAACAGGCTGAAATCACCCGGCTGCGCGCGGAGCTGTCGCGCGCCCGGATGGAGGTCAGCATCTTAAAAAAAGCAGCGGCGTACTTTGCGCCGAGCCTGTGAAATACGCCTTTATGCTGGCTGAGCTCATGGCCTACCCTTTGTCGGTCGTCTGTTGGGTGCTCGGCGCCACCCCATCGGGCTTCCACGCATGGAGAGGCAGAGCGCCCTCCAAGCGCGCACAAGAGCGGGATCGTCTGAGTGACATCATCCGCAGGGTATTTGACGCCCATCGTGGCCGCTACGGTGCGCCGCGCATCTACCGGGTGATGTGCGAACGTGACGGCTACACCGGCAGTCTGAATCGCATCCAGACCTTGATGCGAGCCATGAAGCTGCGTGCCAAGGCTGGCCGGAAATACAAGGCCACCACTGACTCCGGGCATTCGTTGCCGGTGGCGGCGAATTTACTGGGCCAGGATTTCAGTTGCGATACCCGTGCAGAATTCACCTCGCACGCCAAGGCGCCGGATCAGGTTTGGTTGTCAGACATCACCTACCTGTGGACGCGCGAGGGCTGGCTGTATGTGTGCGCGGTGCTGGACTTGTTCACCCGCCGGATCGTTGGCTGGGCGATTGCCGAGCACATGACGCGGCAACTGGTGCTGGACGCCATGCAGATGGCTCACGCGACACGAAAACCCGGAGAGGGACTGATCTTCCACTCGGATCGCGGCAGCCAATACGCCAGCGCCGAGGTGAGCAACTGGTTGCTGCAGAAGGCGATGCGCCAATCCATGAGCGGCACGGGCAACTGCTTTGACAATGCGCCGATGGAGAGTTTCTGGCACTCGCTCAAAGTTGAAGAAACCCACGGCCAGGACTTTGCCACCCGCGCCCAGGCCAGGCA
>VFLF01000728.1 GCA_009885185.1 Nitrosomonadales bacterium
ACCCAACTTTGCTTTGTGAAAAACATCCCCAAGGCCGACATCACCGCTGATTTGCCGCGCATTCAATGCCCGACGCTGGTGATTACCACTGAAGGCAGCGGACTGGGCTCGGTCGAAACCATGCGGCAATGGCAGCAGATGATTCCTAATTCACGGCTGCTGGTGTTGCCGGGCGATTCGTACCACGTGGCGGCGAGCGATGCAGAACGCTGTGCGCAGGAGACGCTGCAATTCATTCAGAATGCATGCGCATGATTAACGGCTTTTGGGCCAACGTCGCGGATTGCGAGCATCATGCAATACGGCCAAAACATGAACGAGATCATCCCGCATCGCATAAAACAAACCATAAGGGAAACGGGGAAGAAGCGCCCGGCGAACACCAGGAATCACTTCGGCATAAAGCAGCGGTGCTTGCTCCAACCGCTTGAGCTGTAACTCCATTGCAGCAATGAATTCATCACCAAGGCCGGCACTTTGCGATTCGTACCATTCTTGAGCTTCGCCGGTTTCGCGCAATGCTCGCGCAGAGAATTTCAGGCGGTACGCCACGAGCCATCTTTAAGGCGCGCTTTCACTTGGTCCCACGAGTAACCTGCCTCCGGATGTGCCTCGAACTCCGCCAAGCGGGCTTCAAGCTCAGCCCTAAGTGCTGGTGAGACTTCCACGGCCTCGGGTACCGCGGCAACGCTGTCCCAGATAAGTTCAACGAGACGAATACGCTCCTGTACCGGAAGCTCAAGAATGTCGGCAATAGAGATATGACTCATGCGCATCATTGTACCATTTTTCGAAAATCCGCCAACGTGATTCCAGGGAAGACAGGCAATGGGGAAACCTGAGGCATAGCTGTTTTCACTACTTCGCCACCCCCAACTCCCCCAGAACGGTGCGCGCCAACGCGTATTCGCCTTCAAGATACTTGCCGAATTCTCGGCTGCGCAAATGCAGGCGGGTGACATCGCCATCGTCCACGCCTTTTTTCCACTCCGCGCTGTCGCTCATTTTTTCCAGCGCGTCATCCCAGAACGCGACTTGTGCGGGCGTCAAGCCGCGCGGCGCGACAAAGCCGCGCCATGCAGCGATGCCGGCGCTGTTGATGCCCTGCTCGCGAAACGTCGGCACGTTGGCGAGCACGCCGGTCATGCGCTGCGCGGCGGCGATGCCTATAACGCGCGCCTGCCCCGATTGCAGTAGCGGCAGCACTGAGCCCGCCGAGGACACCATCACGTCCACGTGGCCGCCGAGCATGGCGGCGATGGATTCGCCGCTGCCCTTGAACACCACCACCTTCATCTTGCGCGGATCGACGCCCGCCGCGCGCACCGCTGCCGCCGCGGTGAGATGCGGCTGGCCGCCGCGCGCGGGCATGGCAAACGAAATGGATTCGGGGTCGGCCTTCAGGCGCTCGGCAAGGTCGGCCATGTTTTTAATCGGCGACGCCGTGCGCACCGCGAGCACGCTGCTCTCGATCACCAGCAGCGCCAATGGGGTGAACTCGGTGTAGCGCATCTTGCTGATGCCGTTCAGTTCGTTGGTGAACAGCGCTGGGTTGGCGAGCAGCACAAAATGCCCGTCGCCCGTTTGCTGATGCACATGCAGCGCCGCCAGTGTCTGGTTGCCGCCGGTGCGGTTCATCACGGTCGCGGGCACGGTGAGGAGCTTGCGGTCTTGCAGGATTTTCTGCGCGAGCCGGGTGATGCGGTCGCTGTTGCCGCCCGCGACGGTCGGCACGGTGAATTCCACAGGCTTGTCAGGACGCCAGGCCGGCTGGCCTTGGGCGATGGATGCGGTGCAAGCGAGCAACAGCGTAGCGGGCAGTCCGCGCAATTTCCACATCGAAATCTCTCCTTGATATCGGTGGGCCGGCTGTCGGCGATCTCGACGCGGCCTATTTCGTGCTACGTCCCGCCTGTGTGCTGCATAAGGGCGCCGGATTGACGCCCTCGCGTTTCACATCAGTTTGCCGCGATCCCCGCATCCTTGATGACTTTCGCCCACTTGTCGAATTCAGACTTCATGTATTTGCCGAATTCCTCCGGCGTGCTGGTGCGCAGATCAAGGCCCTGATTCGACAGCGCCTGTTTGACATCGCCGGATTCCAGCGCCTTGACAATCTCGGTATGCAGTCGTTTGATGATCGCGGGCGGCGTGCCCGCAACAGTGACAAAGCCGTACCAGTTATCGGCCTCGTAGCCTTTCAACCCGGTCTCGGCGACTGTCGGCAGATCCGGCAGCGTGCTGGAGCGCCGCGCGGTGGTGACCGCCAGCGCGCGTATCTTGCCCGCCTTCACCTGCGGCACGGCGGTCGCCGCCGACGAAAACACCACCTGCAACTGTCCGGCGATGAGATCGATCATCGCGGGCGCGCCACCTTTGTAAGGCACATGCACCATTTTGCCGCCCGTCATGTTGAGGTAGAGTTCGGTGGCGAGATGCCCCGCGTTGCCCGCGCCCGATGAGCCGTACGTCAACTTGTTGGGATTGGCCTTTACAAAAGCGCTTAATTCCTGCAAGGTTTTGAATGGCGTGCCCGCGTTGACCACCACCAGATTGCCCTGCGAACTCGACAGCGTAATCGGGGCAAAATCGCGCAGCGGATGATAGGTCAGCCCCTTGTACAGATGCGTGTTCACCGCCAATCCGCCGAGTGAACTGCACAACAGCGTATGCCCATCCGGCGCCGCCTTGGCGGTGATCTCGGAGGCCACCGCTCCCGCCGCGCCTGCGCGGTTATCCACGATCACCTGCTGGCCCAGCGCGGCGCCCAGCCGAGGCGAAATCGCGCGCGATACCAGGTCCAGCCCGCCGCCGGCGGAATTGGCCGCGATCAGGCGTATCGGGCGCGATGGATAATCGGCCGCTATCGCTACACCGGGTAGCGTGGCCAGCGTGGTTGTTGCAAACAGAAATAAGGAACGAAACATCATTGGGGTCCGGGGTTTATACAGCGGTGAAATGAAAAAATCTCATGCACGTACGAGGGTACACGCGTCCGTCCACCCGCGCAACCATATGCTGGAACGAGTGCCGGGCTGCAATGGTGATTTTCATTCGTCCCGCAACACATCATAATGCCTCCTTTCAACCTCCAACATCTTTCGGGAACCACTCATGCAGGAACTTATCGAACGCAACCTCAACGCCGAGCAGCGCATGATGCGCGACACCATCCGCTCTTTCGTGGACAAGGA
>VFLF01000417.1 GCA_009885185.1 Nitrosomonadales bacterium
ACCGCGCCGCCAAGTGAACGCACATCGGGAAACCAGTATTGCCCCGCGCTCCATCCCATCGTCTCGCGCAGCCACATTTGCACCGGCCCAGAGAATTGCAGCAGATCGGTGTAGGCATACGCCATCACATACGCCGGCATCGCCATCGGCAGCAGCAGCGCCCACTCGAATACGCGCCGCCCCGGAAATCGGCACATGGTGATGATCCACGCCGTCAGCACGCCGCCGAAGATCACACCGAACGCCACACCTGCCATCAGCACCAAGGAGTTGAGCACGTAGTCGCCCAACACGGTTTGCACAAGGTGTCCCCACGTGCCGTCACTACCCTGGGACGACACAAAAATGTTTTGCAGTACCACCAGCACCGGCAGCGCGATGGCGCACGCTACCAGCACCGCGATGGCCGTCAACAAAGTGGGTCTCGGCAGCGCTGGAAAGCGGGCGACGGGCGGCGAAACTGGAGTAACCGGTACGCTGGCCATGGGGAAATTGTGAGCTAAGTATCAGAAATAAAACAATAATTTATTGTAACAAGAATCATTATCATCGACAATCTATTATAATGAGCCGATGTCCGGTACCCTTGAAATCAACCACGTCAGCCAGTCGTACGGCGCGCGCGATGTCCTCAAAGACATCAGCTTTCGCCTGGGCGATGGTACGATCGCCTGCCTGCTCGGCGCGAGCGGCTGTGGCAAAACCACGGTACTACGATGCATCGCCGGCTTTGAGTCCGTGGCCACGGGTGACATCAGCATTAACAATGCCGTCGTGAGCCGCCCCGGCTTCAGCGTACCGCCCGAAGCGCGGCGCATAGGCATGGTGTTTCAGGATTACGCACTGTTTCCGCATTTGACCGTGGCGCGCAATGTCGCGTTCGGGTTGCACGGCGTTACCGGCGATGCGCGCGCTGTTCGTGTTGCCGAAATGCTCGATGTAGTTGGTCTTGCTGGGATGGGCAACCGTTATCCGCACGAGCTGTCGGGCGGCCAGCAACAGCGCGTGGCGCTGGCACGCGCGCTGGCGCCGCGCCCGGCGCTGATGCTGCTTGACGAGCCGTTCTCCAATCTCGACGTGGAAATGCGCGAGCGGCTCTCCATCGAGGTGCGCGACATCCTGAAAAGCCAGCACACCACCACCATCCTCGTCACGCACGATCAAAACGAAGCGTTCACCTTCGCCGACGAGATAGGCGTGATGATGGAAGGCCGCATTGCGCAGTGGGCGCCGTCCTACGCGCTGTATCACGAGCCGGCGAACCGCGAGATCGCCGAGTTCATCGGCCGCGGCACGTTTCTGCCCGGCATCGTGCTCGAGGGCAATCGCGTCAAGCTCGAACTCGGCGAGTTACCGGGAGACACGCCCATCGCCGCCGCGCCCGGCGCCACGGTGGACGTGCTACTACGCCCCGATGACATATTGCACGATGACGCCAGCTCGATGCAGGCCACCGTCCTCACCAAGGCGTTTCGTGGTGCGCAGTTTATTTACACGCTGGAGCTACCCGGCGGCGGGCGCGTGATGTCGCTGGTGCCGAGTCACCATAATCACGCCATCGGCGAAAAAATCGGCATCCGGCTGGAGATGGATCACGTGGTTGCGTTTGCGCGAGGATAAACGTCCGCCGCGCCGCTACGTCTTACGTCTTACGTCTCCCCCCTCACGCCTCACGCACTAATTCCAGAGCTGCCACCAAGGCGCGCTGCGTCCGGCGCCACCTTTCAGATACTTGCTGTTCGGATAGTTTTTCATCATCACGCGCTCGGCGTCGGCGCGCAGATCCTGCATGCCCAGCGCGTCGTAAGCCTTGACCATGATGAGCAAGCCTTCTTCGTTCGCGGGCGCCTGGGGATAGGTTTTCATCGCGAATTGCACACGATTGGCGGCGGCAAGAAAGGCGCTGCGCTTCATGTAGTAGCGCGCCACATGCACTTCATACGACGCCAGCGCATTGACCAGATAATTCATTCGTGCGATCGAATCCGGGGCATATTTACTTTCCGGAAACTTGGTCACCAGTTCCTTGAAGGCATCGAAGGCATCCTTGGCCGCCTTGGGATCGCGCTCGGTCATATCCTGATTGCTGACAAAGCCGAAAATCCCCAGATCGTCGTTGAAGTTTGCCAGCCCCTTGAGGTAGTACAAATAATCCACATTGGGGTGGTTCGGGTGCATTTTGATAAAGCGGTCCGCCGCGGTGGTTGCGCCCGCCGGATCCTTGTCCTTGTAATAAGCGTAGGCCAGTTCGATCTGCGCCTGCTGCGCAAAACGTCCATAGGGAAAGCGCGCTTCGAGCTTCTGGTAATAACCGATGGCCTTGTCGTAGCTGCCTTCGTCCAGCGACGCTCGCGCCTCGGCATAGATCTTTTGCGCCGACCAGCCCTTGGTTTCGTCTGTTTTGTCGCCCAACATGCCGCACGCAGCCAACTGCCAACCCATCAGCAGTGCCACGATTATGGTTAAACTATGCCGAATCATATGAATACCACTCCAAAAAAGCTGAAAAATTATAGCCCAATATCGGTTGCGACGCCGGATACAGCACCGGAAGCATCGGCAACCGCGGTGGCTGTCGTGATTCCCACGCAAAGCGCGGGCTTACGGTTCGACCAGGCATTGGCGCATTTGTTTCCCGAACATTCGCGCAGCCGGCTGACCACGTGGATCAAAGCCGGTCATATTACGCTGGAGGGCAAAACCTCCACCGCGAGCCACAAGGTATGGGGCGGTGAAAAAGTCTCCGTCACGCCGATGGCCGACCCGCGCACGACCTCGTTCCGCGCACAGGATATCCCCATCGACGTGGTGTATGAAGACGAGCACCTCATCGTGATCAATAAGCCCCCCGGTCTGGTGGTGCATCCGGGCAGCGGCAACTGGGAAGGCACCCTGCTCAATGCGTTGCTTCAACACGCCCCGCAACTGGCGAAAATTCCGCGCGCAGGCATCGTGCATCGCATCGACAAGGACACCAGTGGCCTGCTGGTGGTGGCAAAAACGCTCACCGCGCAAACCTCGCTGGTGCGCCAGTTACAGGATCACAGCGTCAGCCGCGAATACGTCACTGTGGTGCATGGCTTTGTCGCGCGCGAAGGCACGGTGGACGCGCCCATCGGCCGCCATAAAACACAACGCACGCGCATGGCGGTGGCGCCCAACGGCAAGCCCGCGATCACGCATTACGAACCCGAAGGACATCTCGACCAGACCACACTGCTACGCTGCCGCCTCGAAACCGGGCGCACGCACCAGATCCGCGTGCATATGCAATCCATCGGCCACCCGATCGTGGGCGACCCGGTGTACGGCGGCAACCGTAAAATACCCGCCTTCGGCCGCCAGGCGCTGCACGCGGAAAAACTCGCCCTCACCCACCCCGAATCGGGTCGCCGCCGCTCGTGGAGCGCGCGCATACCGGCGGACATGCGAAAACTGATTGCCAGCCTGAAGAGCAGCCGATGAATCACGACTGGAACACGGACTGGATCACGCCCGACTGGCCCGCGCCGGCCCATGTCAAAGCCTTTATCACCACGCGCAACGGCGGCGTCGGCACCGGCCCGCACGCCAGTTTCAATCTGGGACTGCGCGCCGATGACGATCCGCGGGCTGTTGAACAAAACCGCGCGCTGCTGCAACAGCATTTGCCGCAGCCGCCCAGGTGGCTACGCCAGGTGCATGGCACGCGCGTAGTGGATGCCGACACCTTGACAGACAGCCCCGAAGCCGACGCCAGCGTCGCACGCCAGGCAGGCACCGTGTGCGCCATCATGATCGCCGATTGCCTGCCGGTGCTGTTCACCAATCGCGCCGGCACCCGTGTTGCGGCCGCGCACGCCGGCTGGCGTGGGCTTGCCGGCGGCGTCATCGCCAACACGGTGCAAGTGTTGCAAGACGCCGGCGACGACCCCGCGGATGTGCTTGCCTACATCGGCCCCGGCATCGGGCCCACCGCGTTTGAAGTGGGCAAGGATGTGTATGACGCCTTCACCGTGGCGGACGTGAATGCCAAGGCCGCCTTCGTGCCGCACGCGCCCGGTAAGTGGCTGGCGGATTTATTCACCCTCGCGCGGCACGCCCTGACACGCGCGGGCGTCACGCAGGTGTACGGCGGCGGCCTTTGCACGTATACCCACCCTGCGCGCTTTTTCTCCTATCGCCGCGATAAAGTCACCGGACGCATGGCGGCGCTGATCTGGCGTCACTGATCTTGCGTTAATAAGTCCTTGAATTAACGTATAATCGCGTGTTCTTTCGTGGTTTCAATTACGTCGATATCCTTGCGTATCGACTCACGCATCACTCATGACTACGCTCACCTGGATACTCGCGGCGACAGTCGCCGGCGGACTGGTTTCCGTTTTTGGCGCGTGGCTGATCGCCTCGCGCACGAATACGGCGCAAGTCTCCATTCTCATCAGCTACGCCGTCGGCGCGTTGCTGGGCGCGGTATTCATCGAGTTGCTGCCGCACGCGTTTAACACTTCCGACAATCTGCAAACCACCGCTGCCACCATACTCGGCGGACTGTTGCTGTTTTTCATCCTCGAAAAACTCGTACTGTGGCGGCACTGCCATATCGAGGAGTGCGAAGCGCACGACCCCCACGAAGGACACGATCACGCCCCCGCCGTCAGCACCAGCGTCGCGCATCACCACGATCACGGTCGCAGTGGCACCATGATCCTGATCGGCGACACGTTTCACAATTTCGTCGATGGCGTGCTGATCGCGGCGGCATTTATGGCCGACACGCAACTGGGCATCGTCACCGCGCTCGCCATCATTGCGCACGAAGTGCCGCAGGAAGTCGGCGACTTTCTGATTTTGCTGCATTCGGGCTATTCGAAAAAATATGCGTTCATGCTCAATCTGTTGTCGAGCGCCGCGATGGTGGTAGGCGGCTTGCTTGCCTACTTTGCGTTGCAAACCATGCAGCAATGGGTCAACACGCTGATCGCTCTGGCCGCCGCCAGCATGCTGTACGTGGCCGTGGCGGATTTGATTCCTGGCCTGCACCGGCGGCCCGAAATACGCGCCACCATACAGCAGGTGCTGCTGATTTCTCTGGGCATCGCAACCATCTGGCTGGTGGGCGAACTCACGCACGGTTGATGCAAAATCCCGCAAGAATGTCCCGGTAGAATGGGCGTCTTCAACGTGTTCACATAAAA
>VFLF01000482.1 GCA_009885185.1 Nitrosomonadales bacterium
CAATATGCCCGCCCACCTCGATTTGTCGACCCGGCGCATGGACATGACGAAGCTCGCGCGCACCATCGGCACGGCGATGCGCATGCTCGACAACGTGATCGATCTGAATTTTTATTCGGTCAACAAGGCGCGAAATTCCAACTTCAAGCATCGTCCGGTGGGCTTGGGCATCATGGGCTTTCAGGATTGCCTGCAGATGCTGCGCATACCGTACGGCTCGCAGGCGGCGGTGGAGTTTTCCGACCGCTCGATGGAGCAGGTGTGCTACACCGCCTATCGTGCGTCCACGGATCTGGCCGATGAGCGCGGACCGTATTCGACCTTTAAGGGGTCGCTATGGGATCGCGGCATATTGCCGCAGGACAGCCTGAAGCTGCTGGCCGACGAACGCGGCGGTTATGTGGAGTGCGATACCTCGGCTACGCTCGATTGGGATAGCCTGCGCAAGCGCATCAAGCAGGTGGGTATGCGCAATTCCAACTGCGTCGCCATTGCGCCGACGGCCACCATTGCCAACATCACCGGCCTGTCGCAGTGTATTGAACCGACCTATCAAAATCTCTATGTGAAATCCAATCTATCGGGCGAATTCACCGTGGTGAACGAGTTCCTGGTTCGCGATCTCAAGAAGCTGAATTTGTGGGACGAGGTGATGATCGCCGATCTGAAATACTTTGATGGTTCGCTGGCGAAGATTGATCGGATTCCGCCGGATGTGCGCAATCTCTATGCCACGGCATTTGAGATTGAGCCTGCGTGGCTGGTGGAATGCGCGGCGCGGCGCCAGAAGTGGGTGGATCAATCGCAGTCGCTCAATATCTACATGGCCGGCGCGTCGGGCAAAAAGCTGGATGACACCTACAAGCTGGCTTGGCTGCGCGGACTGAAAACCACGTATTACCTGCGCACACTGGGCGCGACCTCGGCGGAGAAATCCACCGGGCGCGCCGGACAGCTCAATGCGGTCAATGCAGATGGCGGATCCACTACCCCGGCCACCGATGCCAAGTTTTGTTCCATTGATAATCCGGAGTGCGAGGCCTGTCAGTAACGCGGGCCGAACGACTAGTTAGTTTGCTCAGGGTTAGCAGTAACGGCTCGAATAGCGCGGCACCCATATCAAGCAGTCAAAGTTGCGCGACAGAGCCGGATAGTGTCCACCCAAAACGCCAATAAAGGAGACTGATGATGTTGCAATTTGAAGATGCCATGCCGCTAAGCCCGCAGTTAGGTTTGCAATCGGTGGTGCCTGACGGAGCGTCCGGCGTGTCCGGCGTGTCTCATGTCGCGCGCCCTGTTACGGCCCAGCAGATGCAGTATGCGCCCGTGGAGCCGCAGTTAACCGACACCGCCAAGCTGCGCCGCGTCAACGTGGCCGACAAGCGCATCATCAACGGCCAGACCGACGTGAACCAGTTGGTGCCGTTCAAGTACAAATGGGCGTGGGAAAAATATCTTTCCTCCTGCGCCAATCACTGGATGCCGCAGGAAATCCAGATGAGCCGCGACATCGAGTTGTGGAAAAACCCCAATGGCTTGACCGATGACGAGCGCCGGCTGGTCATGCGTAATCTGGGTTTCTTTGTCACCGCCGACTCGTTGGCCGCGAACAATATCGTGCTCGGCACCTATCGCCACATCACCGCACCGGAATGCCGCCAGTATCTTTTGCGCCAGGCGTTCGAAGAGGCGATACATACGCATGCCTACCAGTACATTGTCGAGAGTCTCGGCCTGAACGAAGGCGAAGTGTTCAATGCGTATCACGAGATTGCATCGATTCGTGCCAAGGACGAATTCCTGATTCCGTTTATTGATACGCTGACCAACCCGATGTTCAAGACCGGCACGCCGGAAGCCGACCAGGCGCTGCTGAAAAGCCTGATCGTATTCGCCTGCCTGATGGAAGGCCTGTTCTTCTACGTCGGCTTTACGCAGATACTCGCCTTGGGCCGTCAGAACAAGATGACGGGCGCCGCCGAGCAGTATCAGTACATCCTGCGTGACGAATCGATGCACTGCAATTTCGGCATTGATGTCATCAACACCATCAAGATGGAAAACCCGCACCTGTGGACTACGGAGTTCCGCGATGAAATCCGCGAACTGTTCAAACAGGGCGTGGAACTCGAATATCGCTACGCCGAAGACACCATGCCGCGCGGCGTACTGGGATTAAATGCCACGATGTTCAAGGAGTATCTGCGCTTCATCGCCAACCGTCGTGCGCAGCAGATCGGTCTTGACACGATGTTTGAGGGGGCAACGAATCCGTTTCCGTGGATGGCGGAAATGATTGACTTGAAAAAAGAGAAGAACTTCTTTGAGACACGTGTCACCGAATATCAAACCGGCGGAGCACTGAGCTGGGACTAGACCGCTTTACGCCAGACCAC
>VFLF01000567.1 GCA_009885185.1 Nitrosomonadales bacterium
ACATGATGCCGTGGATCAAGCGCAATCGTTTGGTGGATCAATCTAAAAACTGATGAGTTACCCCCATCCCATCATCGCTCGCGAAGGTTGGCCGTTTATCGCGCTGGCGCTGGTGGTGGCAATTGCGGTGCAGGCGTTTGCAGGGTGGGCTTGGGCGTTGTTCCCGTGGATTGTGGTGGTGTTCATGATCCAGTTTTTCCGCGATCCGCCGCGCGCTGTTCCGGCCGATCCGGCGGCCGTGATTTCGCCCGCAGATGGTCGTGTGGTTTCCATCGAACGCGCGCGCGATCCGTATCTTGATCGTGATGCGCTGAAAATCAGCGTATTCATGAACGTGTTTAACGCCCACTCCAATCGCAGCCCGGTGGACGGCGAAGTCAAAAAAACTTGGTATTTCCCCGGCAGTTTTCTTAATGCGGCGCTGGCCAAGGCCTCGCTGGAAAACGAGCGCGCCGTGTTGTGGATCAAAACCACTCAGGGCGCCGACGTGACCTGCGTGCAGGTTGCAGGACTCGTCGCGCGCCGCATCCTGTGTTACGCCAAGACCGGCCAGACATTGACACGCGGCCAGCGCTTTGGTTTTATCCGCTTTGGATCACGAGTCGATTTGTATCTGCCGTTGGACGCCACGCCGCGCGCGGTGGTGGGCGACAAAGTTTATGCCACGGAGTCCGTGCTCGCCGTACTGCCAGTGACGCCATGAGCTACGACGACAAGAACAGCAAGCAATTCATCAAATCACGTTTCGGCCGGCGCGGCATTTACTGGCTGCCGAATATGTTCACGCTGGCGGCGCTGTTCTCCGGCTTTTACGCCATTGTTCAGGCGATGAATGAGCGCTTTGAGCTGGCCGCAATGGCTATCTTCGTCGCGATGGTGCTGGACGGACTGGATGGGCGCATTGCGCGTATGACGCGCACACAAAGCGACTTCGGCGCCGAACTCGACAGCCTGTCCGACATGGTGTCGTTCGGCGTCGCTCCGGCGCTGGTGGTGTATACGTGGGCATTGCGGGATTTTGCTTTTTCCAAGACCGTGCCGGTGCTGGGGCCGTGGTTGTCGACCAAGCTGGGCTGGATCGCGGCATTCATTTTTTGCGCCTGCGCGGCCCTGCGGCTGGCGCGGTTTAATACCAACATCGATATTGTCGATAAGCGCTATTTTCAGGGCTTGCCCAGTCCTGCCGCCGCGTGCGTGCTGGCAGGCCTAGTGTGGGCATTCAATGAGCACCAGATCAAAGGGGTAGACGTGAAGTGGCTGGCGTGGGCACTGACGGTATTTACCGGCCTGTCCATGGTGTCCAACTTCAAGTTCTACAGCGGCAAGGACATCAATCTGCGTAAAAGCGTGCCGTTTTCCGCGCTGGTGGGTATTGCCATGGGCGTCGGCGCATTGTTCATCTTTGCCCATACGCTGCCCGAGTTATTGTTTGCGGTGTTCGTGATTTACCTGCTCTCCGGCTACGCCCTGTGGTTATGGGAAAAACTGAGGAAACCCCCGGTTTCGCCCCCCCCGGCGTCCCCTGCCTGAGTCTGACTTGCACGATTCGGGGAAAGTCTTTATATTTCCCTCATGAATTACTTTTCACAGGCCATCGCGGCACATGCCTTTCCGGCAAGCGCGCTGCTTTCTCTGTCCAGCCTTCTGCTGGCCGGCCTGCTGCTGCGCGCAAGCGCAAAATAAACTTATCCCACATTTGCAGTACCCCGGGCTGGCGCCCAGCGCCAGATATTTGATATTTTCGCCTTGGCGCCGAGCGGCCAAGGCAAGCAGCAACGGAGAACATCATGGCTAAAGAAAAACTCATCATATTCGACACCACCATGCGCGACGGCGAGCAAAGCCCGGGCGCGGCGATGTCCAAGGAAGAAAAAATCCGCATCGCGCGGCAACTGGAGCGCATGCACGTGGATGTCATCGAGGCGGGTTTCCCCGCCTCCAGCGACGGGGATTTTGACTCGGTGCAAGCGGTGGCCCGCGCGATCAAGGACAGCACCATCTGCGGACTGGCGCGTGCCAACGAAAAAGACGTGCGCCGCTGCGGCGAAGCGGTGCGCGTTGCGCGCTCGCCGCGATTGCATACCTTCATCGCCACCTCGCCGATCCACATGGAAAAAAAGTTGCGCATGGAGCCGACGCAGGTGGTCGATCAGGCGGTGCGCGCGGTGCGCTGGGCGAGTGAGTACACCGACAATATTGAATTTTCGCCGGAAGACGCCGGGCGCTCGGACATTGATTTTCTGTGCCGCATCATCGAGCAGGTGATCAAGGCGGGCGCGACCACCATCAACGTGCCGGATACCGTGGGCTACACGCTGCCGGAACAATTCGGCGGTCTCATTAAAACGCTGCGCGAGCGTATCCCAAACTCGGACAAGGCGATCTGGTCGGTGCATTGTCACAACGACCTTGGTTTGGCGGTGGCGAATTCACTGGCCGCGGTAATGCATGGCGCGCGCCAGGTCGAATGCACCATCAACGGACTGGGCGAGCGCGCGGGCAATGCCTCGCTGGAAGAGATCGTGATGGCGGTGCGCACACGGCAGGATATTTTCACTTGCGATACCGGCATCGACGCCACGCAAATCGTGCCGGCCTCCAAGCTGGTATCGGGTATTACCGGTTACCCGGTGCAGCCCAACAAGGCGGTGGTGGGCGCCAATGCCTTCGCGCACGAATCCGGCATTCATCAGGACGGCGTGTTAAAGCATCGCGAAACCTACGAAATCATGAGCGCGGAGTCGGTGGGTTGGACCACCAACCGCTTGACTCTCGGCAAACTGTCGGGCCGCAATGCGTTCAAGACGCGCCTGCACGAAATCGGTATTGATCTCGAATCCGAGGAATTGCTCAACGCCGCATTCAAGCGCTTCAAGGATCTGGCTGACAAGAAGCGCGAGATTTTCGACGAAGATTTGCAGGCGTTGATTTCCGAG
>VFLF01000148.1 GCA_009885185.1 Nitrosomonadales bacterium
CCCTTGTATGGCACATGCGTGAGCTTCGCGCCCGACAGATTTTTAAACAGCTCAATGGCGATATGGAAATTGGTGCCGTTGCCGCCGGAGGCATAGTTCAGCGCGCCGGGTTTGGCGCGCGCCAACGCGAGCAATTCCTTGATCGTGTGCGCGGGCACCGACGGATGCACCACCAGCACGTACGGTGCGGCGGTGAGCAGCGTCACGGGGGCGAGGTCTTTTTCCACGTCAAACGCCATTTTGGCAAACAGGCTGGGGTTCACCACCAGCGGCTGCGAGTTGGCGAGCAGCGTGTAGCCGTCGCCCGCCGCGCGCGCCACCAGTTCGGAGCCGATGTTGGTCGATGCGCCGGGGCGGTTGTCCAGCACCAGGCTTTGGCCCATGAGTTCGCTCATCTTCGGCGCCATCAGCCGCGTCACCACGTCGAGTATGCCGCCCGGCGAGGTGGGGATGATGATGCGCACGGGCCGCGTGGGGTAATCGCGGGTTTGCGCGTGGGCGTGGAGCGCGCATGCAGCGCCGGCCACGAGCAAAAGCGTTTTTGAAATCCTGTTCATGGTCATTATTCTACAGGCCATGCGTCAATCGGAAATGTTACGATTCCATATCTGTTCGCCCTCCCGGATTTTTCATGCCTTTTCTCGAACGCGCCGGCCAGCCGCGCCTGTATTACGAGCTCGACGATTTCACCGATCCGTGGAAGAACGCGCCTTGCATCCTGCTGCAACACGGCTACGCGCGCTCGTCGAAATTCTGGCGTTTGTGCGTGCCGTATCTGAGCCGTTTTTACAAGGTCATCCGGCTTGATCTGCGTGGGCAGGGGCAATCGGACATTAACTTTGATCTCGACAAAGGGATCAACCTCGATGCCTACCTGAATGATTTCACCGACCTGCTCGATCACCTGGGCGTCGCATCCGCGCACTACTGCGGCGAATCGTCCGCCGGCACGCTGGGCATGGCATTCGCCGCCGAGCACCCGGCGCGAGTGCGCACGCTGAGTGTAATTTCATCACCGGTCTACATGACGGAAGAAGACAAACAAAGCTCACTGCATGGCCACCCCAACCGCGTGGAAGCGCTGCGCAAAATGGGCGGGCGCGGCTGGCTGGAGGCATCCAACGCGGGCCGTCGTTTTCCAGCCGATTCCGACCCCGGCATGCTGAAATGGACATTGGATGAAATGGGCAAATCGGACACGGATGTGCTGATCGCGATGTTTAAATTCGTCTCCAACGTCAACGTCACGCCGCTGCTGGCGAAAATCGCAGCGCCCGTGCTGGGCATTTATCCGTCGGGCGGGGTGATTACCAAGGACGAGCATCACGAACTGCTGCGCGAACACGTGAAAAACCTGCGGTTGATTCGCGTACCCACCGCCGCGCACAGCCTGCAAATCGTGCAACCCGCGATGACCGCCACCACGGTGCTGCATTTCATTGCGGCGCATGACGGCATTGTGTGCCATGAGTGACATGAAACCCGCCGTTGACGAATTTGAATCCTTCCTCGACAAGGAATGGTCCGACGGCCTGCTGGTGGTCACGCCCACCGAGGCGCGCGTCGCGCGCATGCTCACCGGCACCACAAGTGATCCCGATGGGCTGATCGTCAATATCCCGCCCGCGATGGAACCCGCCACCGTGCGCTCGGTGGCGACCCACGCGTTGATGGCGGGCTGCAAACCCGAGTACCTGCCGGTGGTGCTCGGCGCGTTGACGCTGATGCTGCGCGAAGAGTTCAACATGGACGGCGTGCAAGGCACCATGCATGGCGTTTACGCAATAGAATAATGAGACATTATGCGTCCAAATCGATTCAGTTCTTATGGCTCCTCAGTGGTGTTTACCGGCATGCAACTGTTTTGATTCGATGGCATGAAAAAAAGAGGGTCATTGCAATGAAGCGTGCAGGCAGGCCCATTGAAGGTGTCATGATCCTTATCGCTGCGCTTGCGCTGCACGCGAGATTAACTGGCGCACAAACGTATCCCCACAAGCCAATCCGGCTGATCATGCCGGTAGCGGCTGGCGGACCCAGCGACACCGCGGGGCGGGTAATTTCGCAAAAACTCAGTACCGTGCTCGGACAAACGATCGTCGTCGACAACCGCGGGGGGGCGGGCGGAACCATCGCAACGGAACAGGCTGCCCGCGCCGCACCCGATGGCTACACACTGCTGTTCGCGACAGCGGGCACGTTTGTAACGTCGTCCTTGCTGTACAAGAATCTACCTTACGACATCGAAAAAAACTTTGCGGCCGTGAGTCAGGTCTCTGTGCAACCGCTGGTCATGGTGGTTAGCGTGTCGCTGCCCGCGAATTCCATTAAAGAATTCATCGCTCATGCAAAATCCAACCCGCGAAAACTGAATTTCAGTTCCGCCGGAAACGCCACGTCAGGACACTTGGGCGCATTGGTTTTCAACAAGCTAGCGGACATTGCCGCCGTGCATGTGCCGTACAAGGGCGCCGGTCCGGCGTTTACGGGCGTGATACAAGGCGAGGCGCAGTATCTGTTTGACACCGCATTGACCTCGAAGCCGCATATCGACGCCGGGCGCATCAAGGCGCTGGGCGTTGCCGGCGAGCGACGCAGCACAGCATTGCCCGACGTACAAACCTTCGAGGAGGCGGGATTTCCCGGCTTCACGGCGCAGACCTGGGCGGGCGTGGTGGTTCCCGTTGGCACGCCACAGGCCGTCGTTGCGCGCCTGCACGCTGCCCTGCGCGAGAGCACAGCCTCGCGCGAAGTGCAGGACACTTTCGCGCGCTTCGATACGCGCGCCGTGGGGAATTCGCCGGTGGAATTCGCGGCGCTGATTTCAAGCGAGCGCAAGAAGTGGCGCGCGACCATTGCCGAATTCAACATCACCATGCAGTAATCCTTGCTGGACGATTTAACGTTTAGAGGAGGTCGTCGGACAATGGCTAATGCGGATTTGGAACGCAACCGCCCGCGCTTTCCCCGCATCATCGCGGCGGGCGTGGACTATAACGATCTCATGAGCATCGTTCAACGCTGCGAGGCGCATAACGAGGACTGGGGGAAGGTGTGGGAAGCGTTCGGCGCAACGCACGAAGCGATTGGCGACGATGCACTACGCGAAGGCGGAACCATCACTGCTGGCGAGGCGTTCGCGCGCTCCGCCGTCTATTTCCATGTGGCGCAGGCTACCAATCACCACGATCTCCCCGAGAAGGAACGCTTGCAGCGCCTCCAGCATGCGGTCTATCGCAAGGCGATGCCGCACCTGCGGCCGCCGGTGGAGGCGGTCGATATCCCCTACAAGGATTCGAGCTTTCCCGGCTATCTGCGCTTGCCGCAAGGCGCGATAAGTCCCGTGCCCTGCGTGTTAATGCTCGCCGGTCTGGATTCCACCAAGGAGGAGTTGGCCTGCTACGAAAAAGCCTACCTCGACCGTGGCATGGCCACGTTCGTGTTCGATGGCCCCGGACAAAGTTTGACGCGGATACGGTTTCCGCTGGTACCGAACATCGAATGGCCGGTGAGCGCCATACTCGACCACCTGTCGCGCCGCGCGGATATCGACGCGTCGCGTTTCGCCATCTGGGGCCGCAGCGTCGGCGGCTACATGGCGCCGCGCGCGGTCGCATTCGAGCCGCGCCTGAAAGCCTGTGTATCGATCGGCGGGTTCTACGACTGGCCGTGGGATCGCTTCCGGCAGGCCTCACGTGAAGAGTTCGCCATGGTCACGCACGCAAAAAATCTGGAAGAAGCAGAAAAGATCGCCAGGACATTCACGCTGAAAGGGATCATGGACAGGGTGAAGATCCCGCTGCTCATCGTGCATAGTCAAGGCGACGCGGTGTGCCGCTACGAAGAGGCGGAGAAAATGGCGCGCGAGGCCGGTGGATCGGTAAAGTTGGCGCTGTATCCCGAAGGCAACCATGTGTGCGACAACATTCCCTACAAGGTTCGCCCAATGATGGCCGACTGGCTGGCGCGGCAGTTGGGGTTGACGGCAGGCTGGTAGTGCGATGATGTGTGGTGCAGGGGCAGCAACAAAATCGCACCCTCGCCCGCACCTTATTCATGCGTTAGTATCCGCCATTGACTTCCCGAACGTAATGACCGCATAGAGACCTTGTATGACCGAAGAACCCGGCTTCATCGACCCCACCGCCGGCACCGGCCGCAAGCGCGTGCCGCTGGCGCTGCGCCCCGCCGATCTCGCAGGCAAAGTGGTGGGCCTGCTCGACAACACCAAGGAACAGGGCAGCCTGACTCTTGAAACGCTGGGCGCTGCGCTGCGAGAAAAATACGGCGTCGCGCGCGTTGTCACGCGGCGCAAGGAGCGCTATTCCAAACCCGCCATCGATGCGCTGATCAACGAGATGGCAAAGGAGGTTGATGTCGCGATAGCCGCGCTGGGCGGGTGAGGCTCTTGCACGTTGCGCAGTGTGCACGACACCATCGAATTCGAAAAACGCGGTACCCCGGCGACGGTCATCATCACGCAGGCGTTTCGCAATGCGGCTCTGTTCCAATTCAAAAGCAAAGGCATGGAAGGTCATGCTTATATCGAAATGCCACACCCGGTGAGTAGTCTGTCGCCGGAAGAAATGCGCACGTTGACGCTGCAATTCGTTGATCCCATTGCGCGCCAGCTCAAAGAATAATTTTTATTCATCAGGAGACAACCGAATGACCACCCACAACAAAGTCGCCGTCATCACCGGCGGCGGCACCGGCATCGGCAAGGCTTGCGCGCTGGCATTCATCAAGGACGGCTACCGCGTCGTTATCACGGGGCGGCGCCCGGAGCCGCTGGATGAAACCATCAAGGAAGCCGGCGTCGACAGCTCGCGCATGATCGGCGTGCCCACCGACGTGGGTGATCCTGCGGCCGTGAAGAATCTGTTTGCGAAAACCATGGCCGCCTTCGGTCGCGTTGACGTGCTGTTCAACAACGCAGGCAGCAACGCGCCGGGCGTGTTGTTTGAAGACCTGTCGTGGGAGAAATGGAAATCCGTGGTGGACGCCAACCTCAACGGCATGTTCCTGTGTTCGCAGGAAGCCTACAAAATCATGAAGGATCAGACGCCGCGCGGCGGACGCATTATCAACAACGGCTCGATCTCCGCGCACGTGCCGCGGCCCGATTCCGCGCCCTACACCGCCACCAAACACGGCGTATCGGGCTTGACTCGCACTATCGCGCTCGATGGCCGCA
>VFLF01000332.1 GCA_009885185.1 Nitrosomonadales bacterium
TATTTGGGTTGGCACGCTACGTACTAAGGTATCGATACCTAAGTATCGAATGTGCATTTGGTCACATTCCGCGGTAAGACGGCTCCCTTTCCTGATTTTCCGAACCAAATTTAACCCTGTCGCAATACTTCCGGAAACAGGAATTTTCTTCTTGAACATCAAGTATTACCTTAGAAATACCATACAAATTATTGATTTTATTTATATTAATGTAAAATTTCCAAAAGCGGTACTTAGTTCCCCGTTTGCTTAGGCAGTTGTAAAGTGGAGTTGTTCTCGATCAATTGCATGCGATATTGCGCTGGCGGCAGGCGTCGCAGCGCCTCATGTATCCGGATTTCGTTGTGGCGCTTGGGCGCAATGCCTGCGCCACCGGTACTACAGATTTCCCTTCTTTCAAAACCGCCACAATCTGTGGTTCGCAGAATTTCAATTTCTTCATCATCACCTGCTGGAGTCGTCCGATCGATCATTTCAGCGCCTTTGCCCATTTTGCTTTTTTCTATGGGCCTCTTGCACTGTTATTGATGAAACGAGTTCCAGATATCATACGTGACGGTCCGGCTATTCCGCCCCATCATTTCCGAGTCGCTGCTTGCCCACCCAGCGCCGCAACCCCCATATACCCACAACGATCAACACTGCGGTCAGCGCCAGCAGCACATAACTGCCCGGACCGGGTTGCTTGAGCGACAGCATGAGCTGATCGGTAAATAACGCTACAGCCAAAGTACCCGGGCACATACCCAAGGCAGTACCCAACAACATGTCGCGCAGACGTAGATGCGTGGCTCCCGCCACCATATTGACGATGGCGAAGGGTGCTACTGGCACAAGGCGCAGCGCGATCACTGCGATCAAGCCGCGGCGCACCATGCGCTGGCTGAGTATATTCACCCGAGTGCCGCCCAATTGCACCAACAGTGCATGCCCTAGAAGCTTTCCCATGCCGTGGCTGACTGCCGCACCCAATAGTGCGCCGCCGAGAATGCAGAGACTACCCATCCATGGTCCGAAGGCCACGACGCTAACCAAAGTCAGAAGGATCAATGGAACGGCGAGGCTAAGCGCTAAGCCGAACCCCAGTATGGCCGTGAGCGGCCCTATGCGTTGACCCAGTTGTCGCAGGCCGCCGATGACATATTCAGGCTCGAGCAAGTCGCGCAACGCCGACCAACGCCAAGCCAGGGTCAGTCCCAGCAAGGCGAGCAGAGTTAGTGCCAGAATAAGTAGGCGGCTTCGCAATCCGGGGACCGGCTGGCTCATGGGTGCGGTCCCGTCGCTCCCATTGGAGCACGAGTCGAAACGAAGTGGCTCATTGCATGTGCCAGTTCGTCCACGCGGCTGGCTTCAAAGATCGAGCCATGCATACCGCTCACTACTTGCTCGCTGATACGGCCCGGCATTACGCGCAACCAAGGCTTGAACAATAATCTATCCCAACTCGCCAGTCCGGACGACTTGATCAACAAACACGGACCGTCAAAGCCTCGGATTCGATAGGCGCGCAGTGCCATCACCTGAGCGATCAACCCGGGGTCGCTGAACATCGCACCTAGTCGCCGGCCGTTCATGGTGAGTTCTTGTACATGCAACTTGCGTATCAACCAGTCCAGCGTACGCCACGAACCGCTGCTCCCCAGCACGGTCTTAGGATGTATGGTATCAAGTAGGATCAGACCCAGCGGCGCAAGACCACGTTCATGCAGCACGCACGCCGTTTCCAAGGCGGTCACGCCACCTACCGAGAACCCCGCGAGCCAGCCCGGAGCAAGACTTTGGGCAGCGATGCTGTCGGCATAAACCTCTGCGAGATCGGCCATACTAGCGGGCGGAGCACCCAGCGGCGGTTGCAGCATATGTACATTAAGCACGCCCGCCAAGGCCCGCGCCAAGGTCTGAAAACGCAGTACGTCGCCATACCCGGAAGCAGCCAAGAAAAGCGGCGGGGCTTCGCTCTTTTCGCTCAAGCGCTGAAGCACACCAGGGCGGGCTTGTGGTACGGCTAAGACTCTAGCCAGCAGTTCAATCGTTGGGTGCTCGCTGATCAATTGCAGCGGCACATGCCGGCCCAAGCGATCCTCCATCGCGCCAAGGATGGCAAGCGCCGCCAGCGAGTCCCCACCCAGGTCGAAGAAATTGTCATGAACGCTGATGGGTCGCACGCGCAGTGCCTGCTCCCACTGCTTGAGCAACTCCAGCTCAAGTGCTCCAGAAGGGGCGCGACGCGCAGCAGTGCCAGATGGCTCGGGTGGCATAGGCAAAGCTTGCAGATCAATCTTGCCGCTACTATTGAGCGGCAATGCAGACGAAAAATTGAAGCCTGCGGGCACCATATAGTCAGGCAGGTGCGTCCGCAACAAGGCCTGAACCCCGGCTGCTGTGAGCCCGACGTTCCCACCCAGCCAAGCATGTAGTCGCGCCACACCGTCGCGCTCCACCTTTTGTACCACCGCCTGCTGCACACCGGGCACGGTAAGACAGGCAGCCTCCACATCACCTGGCTCAATGCGAAAGCCATGCAGCTTTATCTGGCGGTCGGCGCGGCCCGCAAAATGCAGTTGCCCTTGGCAATCCAGCCAGCCACGGTCACCGGTGCGGTACATACGTGCGCCGGATACAAAGGGATCAGGCAAAAAGCATTCGCCGCTGATTTCGGGGCGCGCCAGATAGCCGCGCGCTAGCGCGTCACCCCCGATGTACACCTCGCCCTTCACGCCGAATGGCTGAGGTTGGTAACGCTCGTCCAGTACATAGATGCGCGTATCATCGACAGGACGGCCTAGAGGCAGCGCGCTGTCACCGGTGCTGGGCACGCATTGCCAGGCTGTGGCGAAAATCGCCGTCTCGGTAGGGCCATAAACGTTGTAGAGCTGTGCACTGGTCTCCACTAGGAAGCGATTCGCTAGTTCTGGTGGCAAAACCTCGCCACCACAACAAGCTACACGCAATTTCAGGTACTCGCGATTGCGCCCCTGCAAACCATTGAGGATGCCGGCCAAAGTACTGGGCACTAGCGCACAGAACGTCGCACCATGCGTCAGCATAAACTCGGCCAAGCGCTCTGGACGCAAACGCCCGGGTGGTGGCAGCGCCACACTCGCGCCTTGGGTGAGCGGGAGCAGCAGCTCGATGAGTGCCGGATCAAAGATTAGCTGAGTGGTTTGCGCAGCACGGTCGAGCGAATTGATGGCCCAGTTCTTGGCCAGCCAGGCCAAGCGTCGCGACAGGCTGCCATGCGGCATCAGCACGCCCTTGGGTTTGCCACTGGAACCTGAGGTATAAAGCACATAGGCCAAGTTGTCAGGGCCGGCTCTCTGCCAATCCGGCACGTCGTATGTCGCCGGACCCGGTGGCGGCACCCAAAGCACGTTGGTATGCAAAGCTTGCAGCGCCTGCGGCGACTCCTGCGACATCACTAGCGCGATTGCGCCGCTGTCTTGCAGGATATCAAACAGGCGGAGTTCTGGCGCATCCAAGTCCAAGGGCAGGAAAGCTGCGCCCGATTTAGCCACTGCCAACAGGGCCACCACCATTTCCGGCGAGCGCGGCACTGCAAGCGCCACCACGCGCTCGGGCGCGGCACCGGCCACTCGCAGCGCCGGTACCAACGCGGCGGCCCGACGGTTCAGCTCGGCATAGCTGAGTGTGCCACCATCCCACACCAGGGCGCAGGCCTCGGGCCTTAGTGCTGCCTGATGCTCAAATCTCTCGATGAAGGTAGGCGGATCATCCAATTGCGCCAAGTCCTTGTGCAGACCCTCCAATATTGCCCAGCGTTCCTCCTGGGGCATAATAGCCAACCGCGCGAGAGGGCGCTCGGAATCGGCGGCGAGTTGCTTGGCAATACACCATACCCGGCGCCCCAGCAGTTCTGTCTCGTCGCGTGCATAGCACGCAACGCTGGCTTCGAGCACCAGTTCCAGGTCCGCGGTGGAGTCGAACTCGCACACGGTCAAGGCGAGTGGGTAGCGTGCCGTACCGGCAAAAATCTGGCGCGAGTCCTTCAATTGCATCGCGCCGAACTGCAACCGGTAGTTCTGGCGCTCGAACGACAGTAGCACGTCCATTATGCTATCCCGCCCCTGGCGCATCAGTTGCAACTGGTGCCCCAACTCACTCAAGGGATAGCGCGCATGGCGCAGCGCCGCCCGCATCTGCTTGCTCGCTTGTTCCAACAGCTGTACTGCGCTCATGCCCTGTGTGATTCGCAGTCGCAAAGCAAGCAGGCCGACGAACATGCCCGGCGTATGTTCAAAGCGCCGGCCACTCCGGTTAAGGCAGGGCACGCCGATTACCAACTCTTCGCGCCCGCTGGTACGCCAGAAGTACAGCGCGAGTGCTGCCACAAAGCAACTGAACGGGGTGAAGCCGAGCGCCGTCACCTGCCCGCACAGTCGCGCGTAGGCATCGCGCTCCAAGGCTTGCTGCACCAGATGCGCCTGCGGCAGCACATCCGGTTCGCGCTTGTGCAGACGTTTCTCGATCAGTGGGGCGGGTGGTTCGCTAAGTTGCTGCAGCCAAAAAGCCTCATCGCGTGCGAATTCGAGGGACCGCCGGTACTGATTCGACTCTTCGATAAAACGCTGATAGGACACGCCCGGCGGCTCGGGGACACACTGACCCTGCGCGAGCGCATTGTAGATGTCGCTCCAGCGCCGCATCACTTGGGTGGTACCCCAGCCGTCCATTATCAGGTGGTGAAACTGGATGGACAAACCGTGTAGTTCGTTACCCCCATACAGCAATGCAAAGCGCCATGGCGGCAATTCCCCCAAGGTAAAGGGCTCGCTGATGCGTCGCTGCCACCAGTCGCGCATGGCCGCACGTACATCCCGCGCACCGGACACATCGATCAGTTCTAGCTGCGGCTCAAATGGCGGCAGCAATCGCTGCGTGCCATCGGCGAGCGGCACTAGGCGCAGTGCCTCGGTATCACTCACCAGTTGCCGCAAAGCAAGCCTGAACAAGGTCTGGTCTAGAGAGCCAATCAGGAAACCGCCGCCGCCGATATTCAGGTGAGAGCTGCTGGGCCAAGCGCGCTGATCCAGCCAGACCTCTCGCTGGCTGATGGCCAAAGGCAGCACGATGGGACTCAGAACAGCAGGTTGTTGCGATCCCATTGACTTATCTTTTCTATTGCATAGCGATAGCCGGCTTCGGCTATCTCGGCGGCACGATCGTAAGCCATTAGAGAAAACTCGGCCACCGGAGGCTCCAAATAGTAATTCGCCTGAGCTATTGTCTGGCCACGCCGGCTCGTGCCGCCGATATGACCGGCACTATAGAGTATCTCAGCAATACTTGGAGAAGCAGGTGCACCCGAGCGCAGATAACGTTTGAGCGTACTTAGAGGCGTGAGACGAGAGAGGCACGCGTCTGCCTGTAGATTCGTGCGCACGTCCACATCGATCGCAATTACGCTACCGTTGCCGTGCCTACGCTCAAGCGGCGCACCCAATCGCATACGCATAGGTAGAACCGGCACGTTCTCCAGAATTGCACCGTCCACCAGCAGGTCGCCTTTGTAGAGTACCGGTGGGAAAAGGCCGGCGGGCGAATTGCTGGCCAGCACGGCACGCCACAACAAACCCCGATCCTGCACCGTGGTGCTGCCGCGGCTGAGATTGCACGCGGCAGCGAAGAATGGCCGCCACAGACGCTCAATGAGGCGCTCTCCGAACATGCGTTTCAGATCGCGTTCAACGCGCCGGCCTGACACCAAGGACACCAGCGGCACGGTGAAACGCTCGCCGCCGGCGGCAAAGTGCTTGGTCTGGTCCAGGATTTGCTCCAACGACGCACCGCATGCCACTTGCGCACCTATAAGCGCACCCATACTGTTACCGCCTATCAGGTCTATCGGAATATTGGCTTCAGCAAATGCTTTCAGCACGCCAAGATGTGCAAATCCGCGTGCGCCGCCGCCGCCCAGCACCACGCCGACGGCTCTGCCGGTGAGAAAGCGCGCCAAATGCTCGCAATCCGTTGCGGAGGCGGCCCGGAGCGGATAAATGCGCTCCACATTGCGCGCCTCCAGCCAAGGCGTAGGGAGTTCAGGCTCCCCACTATTGCTTGCGTGAATCAGCACAAGATGATGACGTTTGAGTTGGTAGCCCGGCTCTCGCATCAGTTCGCGCTCGATTGCACTTATACCCGAAGGGCTGCCCGCAGCAGCCACGAAGATCACTTGATCAGCCTGACGCAGGGCGTATCGCGTCCAGTCGCTGGCACGATCCTCCGCCTCGAAGACGAGCACCTCGTGGTTATACTGAAGCGCCCCAACGCTCTCGGGGTCAGCTAGTGGCTCGCCGCCAAGCAGGGTTTGCCGCGTATCAGGCCGGACCCATAAATGCCCGACGCGCTCATTCGCCGCGGCTCCGCCCTTGGCAAGGGCTCTCACCAGCGCCCCGGTGAGGGCATGCACATCGACGCCGTCATGCAGCGGTACGACGGCAAAGGTCTGAGCTAGGCCTTTATCCTGCACCTTACTGTCAAAACGCAGGCGGTTGTACACCGCCTTCAGAAACGCCCCGCTCACGGCCAGCGGATAGCGCACCAGCAATGCCTCATAGGCATCGCGGCGTAGTAGCGCCAGTGTCGAGTCACGCACGGCGGTAACATCTTGGGCGCGCGGTTGTTGCAGTATCATGTTGATCTCACCGATGCACTGGCCCGGGTAAACCTGATTGTAGAGTAAGGGTTGCCCGTCGCGGTCGCTGCGCGATACGCGCAAACCGCCGCTGATGACGAATACCGCACTATCGGAGAGGTCACCCTCGCTGAACACGCGTGCGCCGCCAAGCACTTCGCACCATTCCATCGCGTCCACCAATTCGGCCAAGGGCTCGTCCCCCAGCGTGCCGAATACCGCGCTAGAACGCAATGCTTGGTGGATGCGCGTGCGAGTATCTTGATGTTCCATAGCTTAGTCGATTGTTAGGCAGTAATGGCCAGTATAATATGTTCCGATTATGCCAAGGGGTTTCGCGCTCGTTCGAGTCCGCGGACTTGACTGCTGAATTCGCAGTAGAAGCGCCCAGCCCCGTTCACTGCGCCTTCCTAAGGGGATGCCGAGACCTTGGCGGTGCAGCGCGAGACTCAACAATCCCACCGGGGACATCCTGCGCGGTCAGTTAGGCGTCCGTCAGGCTTGGGGATTCCCTACCAGTAGTATCCCGTAGAAAAGCTATCAACAAAGGCGTGGTACGCGGAGCGTGAGCGTGCAGGCTTTGATGATTCCGTTGGCACGATCTTAGTCACACATGGGCATCATGGCGCGCATTGAACGGCACGCCGCAGTAAGTGCTGATCAAACCCAGCGACTGGAACTTCCCGGATATAGTGATGCGGTACGCGCACCTTGATCCGGAATTCACCGCGAGTGATGCACGAAACACCCACACTGCGATTCAGTCGAAATGCGACGACGCGAAAGAGGTCAGTGAACACAACGGTTTTATGGGGTGGCTGACGGGACTCGAACCCGCGACAACTGGAATCACAAAACGCTCCCCAAATCGCTATCGTTGTAAGTTGTTGATTATAAAGCCTGTTGCAGAGCGGAAAACAGCCTAAAACCA